>CAZEBC010000051.1:3790-22434 GCA_964510165.1 uncultured bacterium | reverse complement strand
TAATTGCGGCAAGCACGCCATTGAGACTCGATTAGTAATGTCAGAACAAGGGCCGGCCCGTGGAGAAGACGAAAGGGTCATCTCAAAAATCTTAACAAAATCCCGCGCTGAATAATCCAACTTCTTTCCCGAAGCTGTACTTCAATTACCTGGGTTGATAGTGAACATTCCTTTTTCAACTCTTCACTCCCCCCTTCGCGCGCGCCGCGTCTTTCTTTGCGGTGGAAGTCGCTCGCTTCGCTCGGCTTTTCAAGCCTCAAGTCCGTGGTCCAATGTCCGACGTCCAAAGTTTTCATTCGTATGATTCGTTCCCGTTCGTGTGATTCGTGTTCCCGGAGTTTTGGGTTTACGGTCCGCGGTTGAAGAAGCGTTTCTCGTCTCTGGTCTCTCGTCTCTGGTTGAATCAAAATCGGCGTCAATCCGCGCAACCTGCGGATAAGAATGTCGCGAATTTCCGCCAGGGTCAGAGATACTCCCTCACGCGGGCGTCGAGTTCGTCGTAGGGGAAGAATTGCTCGTAGGGGACCATCGCGGCGAGCGCGCGCGAGTGGCATTTGATGCCCTTTTCCTCGAGAATCGCTACGGGGTTCAGTCCCCCGATGACGATGGCGCCCACCTGGCCGTAGTTGACAGGGATCTCAAGCAGCGGCTGGCCCGGCCAGCCGATCGTCATGAACCCGCCGAGGCCCACTTTCTCCAGCCGATGAGCAAGCTCGATCACGCGGTCGCGGCTCTCCGCCGGAACCTCCCGAAAACTCGCGCCGATGCGCCCGTTGCCGTTCCGCGTCGCGCCGACGTAGTCGGTCATGCCGCTGCGGATGAATATCTCCAACGGGTCGAGCGTGGTACCGCTGTAATGGATGAACTGCACGAAACGCGTGGGCTTGTAGTCCTGCATCTCGAGCAATCCGCCAAACCGGGAATGCGTGGGAATCCCATGCGAAAGGAGCACTCCGTTCAGCGTGATCGAGCACACAGTCCCGATCCCGACGAAGCCCTCGGTCACGGTCATGTCGCCGACGCGCTCGCCCGGCGGAAACAGCGCCATCAGCCGGCCCATCGCGTAGCCCGCCTGGAATACGCGCTTGACCAGCGGCGTTGCCGCCTTCAATTGCGAAGTCTCGAGCAGACTCACATTGGCGACGATGCTGCCCTGTTTCTTTGAAAGGTCGAAGCTCATGCGATAGGTCATCTGGTCTATCTTTGCCGCGAGGTAGCCGACCTTCTCGAATATGCGCGCGCTCGAAAGCTCGTCCATCCCGCGTCGCGTGATGACCCTCCCCCGCCTGCCCAGGTTCTCGGTCAAGCCGTCGCTGTCCATGGTTTGAAGATAGAATCGGACGGTACGCTCGGTTATCTCGTGTCCTTCGGCCAGGAGCCGCTCGGTTATCTTCGAACTGCCGAGCGCCTTCGGCGACTGCTGAAGCACCCTCAGAATGGCAAGACGTTTCTTTTCGGTCTTTTCGCTCATAGGCCTCATTCTACCACAAAACCTGCCGATTGACAAGCTAAATAATGGCAAATTTGCCGATAACTTCTCGACGCAAGCCTATGCGCGCATGGGCCGGAATGCGACGGAGGCATACAATACGATGGTGAATCGTGGAAAGCGGGTCTTCTTCGCTTCGGAAGGTCCCCCGTCCTAAGTGCGGCTTTTTTGCCGAACAAATGCCGGTAAAATTGCCGATTGTTTCCAGGAGCGCCATTCGGAAAAATCTCGAAAATACTTGGATTTTCTTGCCTTTTACCCTTGACAGGCCATCAGTAAGCATGGTATTATAGGCAAGTAATTGCCGGTTATTAATTGCCGCATGCTCACGTGGACTCAAAGAACCCTTCAAGTTTTGAGCATGCCCGAACGGGTGACTGGCTGCGGCGGTCACGAATGAGGCGGTTCGGCAAGCCATAGCCGGAAATACTGGAAAAGGAGACAACAATGAACCTACATCGTCCAAACGCAAACGAGGCGGTGCAGACCAGCAACCGTTCGCGCAACGTCGCGCCCCAGTCGGGCATATGCAGCCGCTGTGTCGACGGCTGCAAGGGCGCGTGCGACCTGTTCACCGCGACGTTCCGCGGCCGCGAACTGTTGTATCCCGGTCCGTTCGGCGAGGTCACTGCCGGCGCCGACAAGGACTATCCGGTGGATTATTCGCACCTCAACATCATGGGATACGCGCTCGGGGCGGAGGGCATGCAGGCCGATCCCGACCATGCGACCTTCCCCGTCGTGAATACCGAGACCCGATTCGGCACGACGAACAAGGTCAAGATGAAGGTTCCCATCTTTACGGGAGCGCTCGGCAGCACCGAGATCGCCCGCAAGAACTGGGAGCACTTCGCGGTCGGCGCGGCCATCAGCGGAATCAGCCTGGTGTGCGGCGAGAACGTGTGCGGCATCGACCCGAAGCTCGAGCTCAACTCGAACGGCAAAGTGAAGGAAGCGCCCGACATGCGTCGGCGCGTCGAGGAATACCGCCGCTACCATGAGGGCTATGGCGACATCCTCGTGCAACTGAACGTCGAGGACACCCGCTTCGGCGTGGCCGAGTACTGCATCGAGAAGCTGGGCGTCGAGACCATCGAGCTCAAGTGGGGACAGGGCGCAAAATGCATCGGCGGCGAAATCAAGGTTAACACCCTCGAGCGCGCGCTCGAACTGAAGAAGCGCGGCTACATCGTCACGCCCGACCCCGAGAACCCCGCCAACCAGGCGGCGTTCAAGGACGGCGCCATCAGGCAATTCGAGCGGCATTCGCGGCTCGGCTTCATCGATTATGAGGGTTTCATGAAGGAAGTCGAGCGACTGAGAAAACTGGGCGCCAAGCGCGTCACGCTCAAGACGGGCGCCTACCCGATGCGCGAACTTGCGATGGCGATCAAATGGTCGTCCGACGCGAAGATCGACCTCCTGACCATCGACGGCGCGCCGGGCGGTACCGGCATGAGCCCGTGGCGCATGATGGCGGAGTGGGGCATCCCCTCCATCTATCTGCATAGCATGGCCTACGAACTGTGCAAGATGCTGGCCGAGAAGGGCAAGAACGTGCCCGACATCGCGTTCGCTGGCGGCTTCAGCTCCGAGGACCACGTGTTCAAGGCCCTCGCGCTCGGAGCGCCTTTCGCCAAGGCCGTCTGCATGGGACGCGCGCTCATGATCCCGGGCATGGTCGGCAAGAACATCGCGCGCTGGCTCAACGGCGAAGATGGCGGCCTGCCGAAGACCGTCTCGAAGTTCGGAAGCACGAAGGAAGAGATTTTCGTCTGCTACGAGGAACTCAAGGCGAAGTACGGCAAGGACGCCGACAAGATGCCGCTGGGCGCGCTCGGCGTCTACAGCGTGAGCGAGAAACTCCGCGTCGGCTTGCAGCAGCTCATGGCGGGCGCCCGCAAGTGGCGCGTGGACCTCATCAAGCGCAGTGACCTCGCGTCTCTGACCGAGGAATGCACGAAGGTGACGGGCATCCCCTACATCATGGACGCCTACCGCGCGGAGGCGCTCGACATAATCAACGGGCAAGCGTAACGCAAGCGGCGCGAATACAGCCAATCAACATCGGCGGGGTCGGAATTATTCGGCCCCGCCGATTTATTTCTGGGGACAGATCTTCTTGGATAGGAAACGAGAAACCGGCTTTCTTCTTCGTGAGACTCGGGGTCCTTCGTTTCAACGCTTCGATTGACTTTGGACCGCGGAAGCAAGTAGAATTCATCAATTCTCTTTGGCACGGGATGCAAAAGGAGCATGGGTGTGAGTGAATCACCGCCGATTCCGGCCTCGAAGATGGTGGTCCTGGGAGTGGGCTGGCTGGGCGCTCAGTTCTTCTGGGCGTTCCACGGCGGCGCACTGCCGCTGTTTCTCAGGAGTTTCACCGACTCGAAGTTCACGATTTCGCTCGTGATCAGCCTGGCGGGCGTGTCGGGCTGTCTTGTGCCTCCGCTGGTTGGCTACTTGAGCGACCGCAGCACGAGCCGGTTCGGGCGGCGGCGGCCATTCATCTTTGTAGGAATCCTGGGGGTGTTCCTCTGCCTGCTGGGTTTGCCTCACGTGACAGCGTTCGGACTCGTGGCGTTGATCGCGGGGCTCATGTATTTCTCGCTTCGTTTTGCGGAGACGCCGTATCTCTCGCTGCTGCCCGACATCACGCCCCCTCAGCAACGCAGCACGGCGAGCGGGGTGATGAACGGAATGGGCACCGTGGGCCTGATCGGGTGTTTCCTTTTCACGTTTGCGGTGTGGGACAAGTCGCCCGTGGCCGTGATCACGACGGTGGGTGTTGTGGCGTTCTTCGCGGTCATGTTTACCTTGAGCAGAATCCGGGAACCGCAGAACTCGGCCCAGAAGTCGGCCGAGCCATTCGACCCGATGACATATCTGAAGAGCATCGTCTCCGAGACCAACGTGCTGAAATTCTTTCTGGCGCAGTTCTTCTGGTGGTTCGGCTTCTGGATGATCTCATCGTTCCTCACGCTGTTTGTGGTGGAGGAGCTCGAGACGCCCGAGGGACAATCTCAGTTGGTGCCGCTGACGTTCTCGATTGTGGCCGCGGTAGTCATGGTCCCGCTGGGCATGCTGGGGGATCGCCTGGGACGCAAAGCCATCATGTCGGTGATGCTCGCGTTTTGGATCGTGATGGGCGTGTTCATGGGCCTCTCGCAGAATTTCATGCAGGCGGTGGTCACGGTCGGCCTCACCGGAATCCCGTTTGCCGCCATAGTGGGCGTGGGCTACGCCTATTTCCTCGACCTGATTCCCAAGGAGCGCACCGCCGAATTTGTGGGGTTCAGCATCATCAGCATTGCAGTATCGCAGATACTCGCGCCGATGATGGGCGGCACGCTGATAGACGCGTTCGGCTATCGTTTTCTGTTTCCGGCAGCCGCGGCAATGATGCTTATCGGTCTCATATTGCTCCAGTTCACGCGGCAGAGGCCGTCTCAATAGGCCAGCCTGAAAGAATTCCACTTGATACCCTCCCCTCGGATTACTCTTGCGCAGATGGCGCTGCTTGGCATCGGCTGGCTCGGCATCCAGTTCTTCTGGGGATTCTACAGCGCTACCATGCCGCTGTTCCTCAACGGGTTCACCGACTCGAAGTTCATGATCTCGCTGGCGCTGAGCGTGGCCGGCGTGTCGGGGTGCACGGTGCCGCCGATCGCCGGATATCTGAGCGACCGGACTGTGACTCGATTCGGCCGGCGAAGGCCCTACGTGCTTATCGGAATGCTCGGGTCTTTCTTCTGTCTATTCGCGTTGCCGCATGTGGCGGTGTTCTGGGTTGTCGTTTTCGTGTCGGCGCTCATGTACTTCGCGGTCGATCTTGCGATGACGCCGTATTGGTCGCTGGTCCCCGACATCGTTCCGCCAGAGCAACGCAGCGCCGCCAGCGGCGTGATGAGCCTGTTCGGAAGCCTCGGCCTTACCGTGTTCTTCTACCTGAGCTCGCGGCTGTGGGAGGCGCACCCGAACGGCGTGTTCTACCTCGTGGCGGCTGTCTCGCTGGGGGCAGTGTTGGCGGCGCTGTTTTTCCTCAGGGAGCCGATGGGGCCGTACGACCCGCCTCCGAAGAGGGCAGGCGCGCTGAAATATCTGAGGAGCGTCACGGGGGAAACCAACGCGCTCATGTACTTCTCGGCGCAGTTCTTCTGGTGGTTGGGTTTCTGGCTCGTGCAGCCGTTCCTCACGCTGTTTGCCGTCGAGGCGCTGGGCGCAAGCGAGGGCGACGCCCATTACGTGCCGATGGCCGCCTCGATCGGCATGATGGTCTTCGCACTGCCGACTGGAATGCTGGGCGACCGGATGGATCGTAAGAAACTGCTCTCCGCGATAATCGTCCTGTGGGCCGTAGCGGAAGTGCTCCTTGGTCTCTCGCAGAGTCTGACGCACGCCTTGGTTGTCGCCGTCATGCTCGGCATCCCACTCGCCGCTGCGATGGGGCCCGCATACGCCTACATGCTCGACCTCATTCCCGCCGAGCGCACGGCGGAATTCGTCGGATTCCACATCATCAGCATGGCTGCCCCGCAGATTTTCGGGCCGCTCATCGGCGGCAAGATGATCGACGCTTTCGGATACCGCCCCCTCTTTCCAGTGGCGGCCGCGATGACCCTCGCGGGGTTCATACTGCTTCAGTTTACGCGGAAACGACGCTCCACGATTGACTAATCAAGAGAAATGCTGTCAAAATAAATAATTCAGACCATGTGAACTTGATCGAGGATCTTCGAACCATGTCCACCGACATCTTCCATGATTGGGCCAAGTATTACGACCTGATAAAGGTCCCGTTCAACGACATTGATTTCTACAAGGCGCGGATTCCGTCCGCAGACGCCTCCGTGCTTGAACTCGGCTGCGGGACCGGGCGCGTGCTGATGGCGCTCGTAGCTCACTGCCGGTTCTTCTATGGAGTTGACCGCTCGGAGGCAATGCTCGCCATCTGCCGCGAGAAGCTGCGGGCCGCGCGCCTGCCGCGTGACAGGGTTTTGGTGAAGGAGGGCGACATCACCGACCTGAAACTGGACCGGAAATTCGACCTCATCATCGCCCCCTTCCGCGTGTTCCAGAATCTCGATACCGAGCGAGAGGTCTCCGGCTTCTTCCGCACGGTCAGACAGCATCTTTCTGAATCCGGCACGTGCATCCTGAACGCTTTCAATCCCTATTTCAGCAAGGAGAAAATGGCGACCGATTGGGCGGTAGAGGGCGAGAATCTCGCCTGGGAAATGCCGGTCGAGAGCGGTCGAGTCGCCCTGTACGAGAGGCGCCAGCGCATTGACCCCGAGCGCCAGATCATTTATCCCGTGCTGACCTTCCGCCGCTTCAGCGACGGCGTGTTGGTGGATGAGGCCGCCAGAGAGATTGTGCTGTGCTATTATTACCCCGACCAGTTCGAGGCGCTCATCCTTGAACACGGATTTACCATCGTGAACAAATGGGGCGGCTACAGCGGCGAGCCATACGGCGAAGGGCCGGAACTGGTCGTTGAATTTCGCAGCGGTCGATGATTATAGAAGGGAGCGGCGGATTGAAAGCAGAATCGGCACGTACACTGGACTGCGTATTCCATCCGAAATCGGTCGCCATCATCGGCGCGTCCGACAACATCGTGAAGATGGGCCATCGCTGCGTGATGAGCCTTGTCGAGATAGGCTTCGATGGAGACATCTATCCGATCAACAGCGAGTTGGATTCCGTCCTCGGGCTGAAGGCGTATCCCTCGCTGCTCGATGTGCCCGGTGACGTGGACCTTGCGATCATCGTCGTCCAGGCGAAATACGTGCCCGATGCGCTCAGGAACTGCGCTCAGAAAAACGCGGCGGGCGCGGTCATCATCACGGCGGGCTTCAGGGAGATCGAGGACGAGCGCGGCGCATCGCTGCAGGATGAGATCACGCGCATCGCGAATGGCGCCGGCATCAAGATAATCGGCCCCAACACGTTCGGCATGGTGAACATTGCCTCGAAGCTCAACGCATCGTTCACGCCGATCTTCAATCATATTCCGTCAGGCGGCATCAGCATGCTGGGGCAGAGCGGCGGCATGTGTCATCTGGTCGGCTTCCAGGCGATTGATGAGCGCGTCGGAATGAACAAACTGGTCGGGCTCGGCAATCGCTGCAATCTCGGCTTCGTTGAACTGCTCGAATACCTAGAGGACGACCCCGAAACCAGGACCATCATCCTCTATCTCGAAGGAATCGAGGAGGCGCGCGAGGTAATAGAGGTGGCGCAACAGATGACCGCGCGCAAACCGATCGTTGGCATGAAGGTGGGCAAATCGGACGCCGCACTCGCGGCGGTGCGGTCGCACACCGGCTCGCTCGCCGGCAGTCACGGCATGTATTACGCCGCGTTCGAGCAGGCCGGGGTCGTGCCCGCGCATGACACGGTCGAGTTGCTCGATATCGCCAAGGCGCTCGACGTCGCGCGTCCCCCCGCCGGCAACCGCGTCGCAGTCATGTCGTTTCAGGCGGGACCAGGCATCATGCTGACCGACCTGTGCGAGAGTCACGGCCTGACGATGGCGCAGCTTTCGCCCAGGACCGTCGCCGGCCTCAAACGTCTCTGGCCGAACCTGACCATCCGCACCAATCCGATAGACCTTGCGTTCGTCAGCGATATGAACGTGGTGGGCGAGGCGGCGCGGCTGGTGCTCGATGACGAGAATGTGGACTCCCTTATCGTGTTCTATCTGGATGTGATGTCGTTCTTTACGACGGCGATTGGAGGACAACTGATCCCACTCGCAAAGAATGGCAAGCCGATTATCGTGTGCGCCAATTTCCCCGTCAGGCTGTCATCGTCGGCCACCGAGGAGGGACTGACGCGGTTCCATGAGAACGGCATCCCCGTCTATCCGTTGCCCGCCCGCGCGGTCAAGGCGCTCAAGGGGCTGGTGCGTCGAGGCGAAATAGAAAGAAGGTTCAGGGTTTAGCGTTCAGGGTCCAGGGTTTCCCTTTCCCCTTTTTCCCCAATTCTTCTACACCCGTTCCACGTACACTTTGAACAGCACGCGCCCAAGGCCGCCGTGCGCGGCCCCTGTGTCGAGACACTGCACGTGATTGAATATGTACTTGTTGGGGTCTTCGCCGTTCACGATTGCCGAGAGCATGGCCCGGATGGCCGTGTTCAGCGGCGTGATGGCGTCGGTGCAGATATTGGGGGCGGTCGTCTCGTCGGTGTTCAGCATTGTGGCGTTGAAAACCAGCTTGTCGCCCGGCTTGTAGAACGCGAAGCAGTTCTTCGATTCAACCACTTCCGCCACAATCCTTGTGCCCATGAGCGCCATGCTGTTTTCGAGTATGCGCTGCATCCCCGGCGCCAAGCCGTCCAGTTCCGCGTCGGTGATGCCGATCATGCTTTTCGCCATTTCCCGTGCCGCTTCATCCATGATAGTCCTCTCTCTTTCAGAAAAACGTGGGCAGCCTGATGATACCCATATCTAATCAGAATCGGCGCCGCATAGTCAAGCGCGAACATCGGGTCCGAGCCGGCTTACCTGACAACGGAGTCACGGCGTGCTTTCGGATTCCCCGCACAGCCTCTTCCAGTCATATCCGCTGAGCGCAAGGCACACGATGCACGTGCCGTAAAAGACCCAAACAAGATTGAACATGATGTATGAGACTGGGCCGATCTTGATGTTGTAAACCTCTCCCACGATTTCGGTCACAAGCCAGCATGACATCCCTACACCGATCAACCACGAGTTCAATTTCGGGTAACTCTTGCGGCGAACAGTCTCCCACGCAATCCATGTCGATGTCGCGACGAATGCGGAATAGGACAGGCCGATGCCCAAATGGCCCACGGCAATCATTGGCTTCAGGAGGGGAATCAGAGCCGCAACCGCAATCCCGTAAACCAGTATTGGGAGCCAAAGAAATGCGCCGACGCCCCCGAAGCTACCCCCCGCTTCTTTACGCACCCGAAGGTATGCAAGAACCCTTCTGCCATGTCGGACAAGCAATATGAAATGAGCAACGATCGAGAGTATCCCGCCTATCATGAATGCCGGCGAGGCGACCGTCATCCCCGGCGTGAACACGACAACGCTCATCAGTATGTCCACGGGGACAATGCAGATGAATGCAAGGGTGAGCAGCACTGTGTCCCTACGCTCGACACCGTCTTTCCCGATAATCAGCACGAGCATCAGGCAAATAAAGGAAACGACCGGTTTCGCAACGCCGGCATAGAGTGTCCGTATGCCGAAAAGGAATATCATCCAGTCGACCGCGATAAAGGAGCCGGCCAGCAACAGGATCATCCCGAGCAGGATGAGAATGATGATTCGTTTCTGCATCGTCAATCCGGTATTTCCCTCAGGCAGCTTCGCCTTACCGACGGGAACAACTCTCGATTTGTGTGCGGAATGAACATCGCGGCGTTGAGCCGGTTCATGAACTCCGCGTCAGTGGTGAGCTGTATGTACGCGGCCTTGGCGCGGATGGCCTCCACGTCTTCTCTGAGACTGAACGAGTGGAGCATCAGGCATGCCCCGAGGCCCGCGCTGTTACCCAGCGCCCGGAAGCGCCCGAGCGGGATATCCGGCAGCATCCCGAGCGCAATCGCGCTGCGCGGGTCGATATGCTCTCCGAAACTGCCCGCAACGTAGAAGGTCTCAATATCATCGAAGCCGAGACCAAGGCGCTCGGTCACGAGACTGAGCGCAGTGTACATCGCGGCCTTCGCCCTGAGCAGGTTCCTTATGTCTATCTCGTCCACGACGATGTCGTCTGCCGCCTCTCCCTTGCGCGCCAATGCAAGGGCGTATCCTTTCACGCCGCCGCCAGTCACAATCCTTTCCGATAACGCTTCCGTGAATCTTCCCGTAGGGTCTATTATGCCTGCGAGATACAGTTCCGCCACGAGGTCTATGAGGCCGGAGCCGCAAATCCCCGTTGGCGCGCCCCCGCCGATAACCGAGCATGACGGCTCGAGCGTTCCCCTGTCGATGCGCACTCGGTCGATTGCGCCGCTCACCGCGCGCATGCCCGCCTTCGCTCCGCCGCTCTCAAGCGCCGGGCCGGCCGCTCCGGCGCACATGACAAGCCACTCCCTGTTGCCGACCACTATCTCCGCGTTCGTGCCCACATCTACGAGCAGGGACGCGCCCCTCATCCTGTGCATGCCCGAGGCCAGAATCCCCGCCACCACGTCTCCGCCGAAATAGCTGCCGAGACTGGGGAAAACGTATGCGGGCGCCTCTGGGTGCGCGTTCAACCCCAGCTCTTTCGCCGTGAGCAGAAGCGGGCGATTCACGACGGGCGCATAAGGCTCGCGGCACAGATAGTATGGGTCAAGTCCCAGGAGGAGATGGGTCATTGTCGGGTTGCCGGCGATGCTCAGGACGTAAATGCTTTCCGGCTTGACGCCGCGATTCCCGGCAAGCTCTTCAATACCGCTGTTCAGGCATGCCACAATCAAATCGCGCAGGATGTCCAGGCCTCCCTTATTCTGGCAGAAATGGATGCGCGTCAGGATGTCTTCGCCGTGCGCGGCCTGCGGGTTATCGAGCGCGAGATTCTCGAGGATGGCGCCGCTCGCCGTGTCAACCAGATAAAGAGTCACGGTGGTGGTGCCGACATCTATCCCGACCCCCAGGCATTCGTTCGCCCCGTGACCAGACAGCAGATCGATCATTTCCCGGCAGCCGTCGCGCTCTGCGACGACCGCCGTCACCTTGAAGATCGCCTCGCGCATCACGTGGGTCGCGCGCCGAATCACCGCCAACGGAGCTGTGAGCTTCACTTCCCCAAACTCGGGCCGCAGCGCCGCCAGCACCCTGTCAACGTCGCCGGTCGGGTCCTCAAGGGTAGGTCGCGACATGTGCAGGCGAAACATGCGGACCATGGGACTGGGAGGAAAATCAGAGTTCACGGGGTTTTCCATTCGGTCTCAAGACAAGCCAATCGACAAACGCAACAATTGGGCGGGACACTGCTATCGGGCAGAACTCCTGCCTCTGGAGCATGACTTCAGAACTTGTATGCGCCGGTGACGAGCACAAGCAGGATGAGGAGCACGAACCCGATGAGCAGGCTGTAGCCGATCAGCTTCTTCTCGGTTGGCGATAAGGGTTCGGCCCCTTGCTCCATCTCCTTGACTATCTTTGCCTCGTCCGCGGCAGTTCTTTCTTCAACCTTGCTCATGTCGAATTCTCCCTCCGCCTATTGAACCACGGGCGGCAGGATGCCGTGGAAGAACAGGAACGATATGAACAGCCCGACCCATATGATGAACCCAAACAGGCACAGCAGATACACGAGCGCGAGTTTGCCCATCCCTTCCTTCCTCAAGGTCGCAAAGTTCGAGATCACACCGATGGAAAAGAAGGTCAGCGCAAAGAAAAGCTGGCGCAGGCTGTCCGTGCCGGTAACTCCCGCCTTCAGGGGCGAGACGAGCGAAGGCGTCGAAAGCCCTATCGCGGAAACGAGCAGGAACGCGAAAAAGTACCCGATGACAAACTTGGGGAACCGATACCATATCTCGATCTTCGGCACCTTGACGCCTTCCTTCTTCTCCATTCCATACACCCACACTATCGCCAGCACGAACGCCCAAATCCCGATGAATATGTCAATGAATATCTTGGTGGTCACGCCCGCGGTCAATATCCAATCTTTCTCGTACTCTATCCCCTGCACGCTCAGCGCCTTGGCGCGAATCAGCGCATCGGTGACCGCCCCGCTCGCCGCCGCCGCGCCGTCGGTCTTGATGGCCAGCCCCATCCACGCCCCCGCCACCATTGGCTCCTTATACAGCCACGCCTGCGCCGCGAACGGAATTATCACGAGTTCAATTACCGCAAACACAATGACCAGCGACGAAACGATCACCGGCACGATCGGACGCGCCCGTATCGCGCCTCCCGTCGCTATCGCCGCCGAAACCCCGCAGATCGAGATGCCCGACGCAAGCGGGGCGGCCCATTCGGGCGTGAACTTGAACCACCGCCTGGCAATGAAATAGACCACGGGCCAATAGATAAGGTACGCCTCGATGATCGCGCACAACCCGCGGAAAAATATCGTCTTTGCAAGTCCGAACGAGTGAAACGTCTTCAGGCCGACCGACGCGCCGAGAATGACTATGGCCGTCTTGATGAACCACTCCGGCTTCGCCGCATCCTTCAGATACTTTGCCAGGCCGGTAAACACGTTGCCGACGACCAGGCCCGCGACGAGCGCAATGATATAGCCCGCCTCGCCCGTAAGGCTCAACGACCAGGAGATGCCGTACTTCGCCTCGCGTATGTCCGGCGTCGCCGCGATATACGCCCAATGTCCGGCCAGCCAGCAAACATACGTGAGCCAGAATATGATGCTAAATCCGAGCACGTATCTCTTCAGTTTCGTCCCCAGACACGCCGCCCCCACCGCCGTGACCGCCGTCACGAACACATAGGTGAGAAGGAGCGACGCAATCGCCGGAACAGAGCCGTACTCCGGCGAACTCGTGCTCAACGCCTTCGAAAGAGCGGCGAAGACGTTCACCTTCGTGACCCACCCCAGCACGTCCACCCCAAGCGCCGTCTTCCCCAAGCCGAGGAAAACGATGAACAGCCCAAGCCAGACCGACCACCAGTCCTCAGTGTTGAATGACGCCCTTTCGTCCTTAGCCATCTCGATCTCCTCCTCGAAATCCAGACGCCCATGCGCAGAACCCGCCGCCACGCACGCGCGGAGACTTCCCAAAAGCCCCGCGAGAGTGTTCAGGGATTTTCAAGGAAACTGCTGACAGGAGACTTCTCGGAAACGGTATGAAGCGGAAATTCGCCTGCTCAAAGTCGGCCATATGGCCCCTGCGTCTCTACGGGGTGTACACGGAGCCCGCGCTGGAGCATCAACTCCGACGCTCTCATTATGTCTAAATTCTATTAGAACCTGGCCGCTATGTCAAGGGATTTCCCGGACTTGCACGGCGGGCTCCTAAAGGGGACATCCACGATTCCTCAGCTAAATTGGGGACATGATGCATCGTGTCACCAATTTAACGTTCGCTCGCGGCGGCGTTCGTGTCGGCGCTCGTTGACTAAACCGAATCATCCTGTTAGAATTGGTTAAGATGGAGCGATCATGGGGCGCGGGGGTTCATCGTTTCGTGTGCCAACCTTGTGACCTGTCATTCGTTCCCGGGATAAGACCTCGAAAAGGTGGTGAACCATATGCGGCACGTCTTGGCGATGGTGCTCGTGGGAGGCAAGGGTGAACGCCTGCATCCCTTGACAATCGAGCGCGCGAAACCGGCGGTTCCTTTCGGCGGTATCTACAGGCTCATAGACTTCACTCTGAGCAACAGCGTCAATTCGGGCCTTCGCCGCATCTACATCCTCACCCAATACAAATCCGATTCGCTCAACCGCCACGTCAGAAACGGTTGGAGCATCTTTCACCATGAATTCGGAGAATTCATCGAGCTGATACCGGCACAGCAGAGAATCGGAAAGGACTGGTATCTTGGAACCGCCGACGCCGTGTACCAGAACTTGCATTTGCTCGACCACGGCCCGATCAGGCATGTCATAATCCTCTCGGGTGACCATGTTTACAAGATGGACTACTCCAAGATGCTCCGTTTCCACGAGGAAAAGGGGGCCGACATGACTGTCGCCGCCCTGGAGATTCCCCGGGAGGAGGCCTCGCGCTTCGGCATTCTGCAGGTGGACGAGCAGGACCGCGTGATGGGTTTCCAGGAAAAACCCGCCGTTCCCACGACGATTCCCGGCCGTTCCAATATGTGCTTCGGCTCGATGGGCGTCTACATATTCAACAAGGATGTCATGGTCGGCGTGCTGTCCGGCTCGCCCGAGGAGAGGCGCTGCGATTTCGGGCACGACGTAATCCCGATGATGCTCGGTTCCTATAAGGTATACGCCTACAACTTCATTGACGAAAACAAGAAGGAAGCCAGTTACTGGAAAGATGTCGGCACCATCGAGGCCTATTACGAGGCAAACATGGACCTCGTCTCGGTCAGCCCCGTCTTTAATCTCTACGACCCGGACTGGCCAATACGCACCTATCAGACTCAAAACCCGCCCGCAAAGTTCGTCTTCGCGCAGGAATATGAGGGCGGGCGAATGGGCGTCGCGCTCGATTCCATTGTCTCCGGCGGCTGCATCGTGAGCGGCGGCCGCGCTGTCCGCTCCATCCTTTCGCCACGCGTTCGCATCAACAGCTTTGCACTCGTGCAGGACTCCATCCTGTTCGACGAGGTCGATGTGGGCCGCTATTGCCGCATTCGAAATGCCATTATTGACAAGTACGTCAAGATCCCCCCGCGCACGGAGATCGGCTTTGACCTCGACAAGGACCGAAAAACCTTCACTGTGACCGACTCCGGAATCGTCGTCATCGCAAAGGGGACGGATATCAAGCCGCCTCCGCTCAGGGTCTGGATGCCCGGGATGGAGAGGGGCGGAAAGGTAGCGTCATGAGAATAGTGCTTGCAGCGAGCGAGATGGTTCCATATTCGAAGACCGGCGGTCTCGCCGATGTGGTGGGAGCGCTCGCAAAAGCCTTGGGCGAACGCGGACACGAGGTGTACGCAATTGTTCCGTTCTATAAGTCGACCAGGGAGAAGCAAGCCTTGTTCGATATCCAAGACATGGATTGTGTCTTCTCCGTCCCCGTATCGGAACGCGAAGAGTATGGCGAGATTTTCCACGCCACGCTTGACGGCAAGGCGACCGTCTATTTCATAAGCAAGGAGGCGTATTACGACCGCGATCAACTCTACGCCACCCCCCAGAGCGATTATCCCGACAACGCCGAACGGTTCATCTTCTTCTCGAAGGCGGTTCTGCAGGCATGCAAGGTTCTCAACATCAGGCCCGACGTTATCCACTGCAACGACTGGCAGACCGGACTGATCCCCATTTACCTGAAAACGCTCCAGAAGGGCCAGCCTGTCTTCGAAAATACGGCAACGCTGTTCACCATCCACAACATCGGGTATCAGGGTCTCTTCTGGCATCTCGACATGCATCTGACGAATCTCCCGTGGGACCTGTTCGTGCCCGAGGGCATCGAATTCTTCGGCAAGATCAACCTGCTCAAGGCGGGTATCGTCGGCGCCGATATCCTCACAACGGTCAGCCCGCGCTACGCCAAGGAAATTCAGACACCCGAATTCGGCCGCGGCCTCGACGGGATATTGAGCAAACGCTCGGGACGCCTCTTCGGCGTGCTCAACGGCGTGGATTACAGCGAGTGGAACCCGCAGACCGACAGTTTTCTGGCGGCCAATTATGGGCCGGACGACCTGTCGGGCAAGCGGACGTGCAAGCGCGACCTGCTGGAGCAGTTCGGCCTCTCGCCTCTCGACGACAGGCCGTTGCTCGGGGTGGTCTCGCGGCTGACCGACCAGAAGGGATTCGATATACTGACCCCCGTCATGGACGAAATTCTCGCCGAGGATTACCAGCTTGTGCTGCTGGGAACCGGCGAGGAGAAATACCAGGAGGCGTTCACTCGGCTCGCAGCCCGGTTTCCAAAGAAAATTGGCATAAAGCTTGCCTTCTCAAATGAATTGGCCCATAAGATCGAGGCCGGTGCAGACATTTTTCTCATGCCTTCCCATTATGAGCCATGCGGATTAAATCAAATGTACAGCCTCAAATACGGAACCGTGCCGCTCGTGCGCGCCACCGGCGGACTCGATGACACCATCGTGGACTATCCGGCTTCGCCGTCCAACGGCAACGGATTCAAGTTTGCCGAATATTCCTCGGCGGCGTTGCTTGACAAGCTTCGGCAGGCCCGTCAATATTATCAGAACAAAACGGAATGGAACCGCATAATCCGCAACGGCATGGCCTGCGACTTCTCCTGGGACGCCTCCGCCAAAAAGTACGAGGACCTTTACCAAAAAGCCGTCTCTCTGAGAAGCGAGCGCGTGATTGTCTGAATCACGAGATTGTCCTGTAATTGTAATTGTGAGGGCAGGCCCCCGCGCCTGCCCTCAGTTGACCGAACATCTGACGTAGGAGAATCAAAGAATGCCCGAATTAAGGAAGGACCCGGTGGTCGGACGCTGGGTGATCATCGCAACTGAACGGGCCAAACGGCCAACCGATTTCCGTGTCGCGTCCGTTATGGATGACACCGGCTTTTGCCCCTTCTGTGAAGGCCATGAGGACAAGACCCCTCCCGAGGTGTTCGCCCTTCGCGGAGACCATCAGATGGCCAACCGGCCCGGCTGGCAGGTTCGCGTTGTCCCCAACAAGTTCCCCGCGCTTCGCATCGAAGGCGAGATGGGCAAGGCCGGCGTGGGCATGTATGACAAAATGAACGGCATCGGCGCGCATGAAGTGATTATCGAGACGCCCGACCATGTCAAGAAGTGGAACATGCACACCTCCGACAGCCTGACAAAGGTGTTTCAGGCATATAAGGCCAGGATCATTGACCTCAGCCAAGACCGCAGGTTCAAGTATATCCTCATTTTCAAGAATGAAGGGCGTGAGGCGGGCGCCTCGCTCAGCCATCCGCATTCGCAGCTCATAGCCACTCCCGTAACCCCGAAGCGGGTCAGAGAAGAGCTCCTGGGCGCGAAGGACTACTTCAATTACAAGGACCGCTGCGTATTCTGCGACATCATCCGAGAGGAAATCTCCCAACAGGCGAGAATCATATACGAAAACAAGGGTTTCATCAGCTTTTGCCCCTTTGCCTCGCGATTCCCCTTCGAGATTTGGATTCTGCCCAAACGCCATAACCCCGATTTCCAGGACATGGAATACGACGAGATGATGCAGTTAAGCGATGTGTTCATCGTCGTCATGAAAAAGCTGGCCACCGCCCTCAACCAGCCCCAGTACAATTTCATCCTGCATACCGGGCCGGTCCGATGGGCGAGAATGGGGTACTGGGTAACTCTCGACGTTGACTATCACTGGCATTTCGAGATCATGCCGAGACTCACACTGGTCGCGGGGTTTGAGTGGGGCACCGGTTTCTTCATCAACCCGACCATCCCCGAGGAGGCCGCCAAATTCCTGAGAGAGATAGAGGTTTAGCCCCGCGCTGAATTGGAAACATCCATGCCGCATCGTGTCCCCAATTCAGCCCATAAACCATGAACACACACACCTGCACAGTCACCATAGTAGGCCCGGGCGCAATCGGTTGCCTGTTCGCGGCCATGCTGAAGGAAGCCGGCCACGAGGTCATCCTGCTCGACCATATCCCCGCGCGCGCCGAAAAGTTGGCCCGCGACGGCATCCATATCGAAGGCGTCTCCGGGACGCGCGACGTCGCCGTCAACGCCACTGCCCGACCCTTGGACCTGCCCGATTCCCACCTCGTTATCATCGCCACCAAATCGTACGACACCGAAAAGGCTTTGATGAGCGTGGCGCCCGTGATCGGACCCTCAACCCCAGTGCTCACCCTCCAGAACGGCCTGGGAAACGTCGAGCTCATAGGCCAGTGCGTCGGTGATGACAGGACCGTCGCCGGAATCACCTCGCAAGGGGCTACCCTGGTGAGCGAAGGCTCCATAATCCACGCCGGCACGGGCAGGACCATCATCGGCACACCCTCGAACCGACAGACAGACATGCTCCTGCGCGTCAGGGACATTCTCGCGCCGGCCGGATTCGAGCCCGAACTCTCCGAAGACCTCGAGGCCACCATCTGGAGCAAACTCGTCATCAACATCGGCATCAATGCGCTCACCGCGATCACCCGCCTCAACAATGGCAGACTTCCGGAAATCGAGGGAACCCGCGAAATCATGAGAGAGGCCGTGAACGAGGCGGTCGCCGTCGCACGCGCCAAAGGTGTCAAACTGACCAATCCCGCGCCACTCGGCCAGGTCGAGGAAGTGTGCCGACGCACCGCCACCAATATATCATCCATGCTCCAGGACGTCCTCGCCAGGAGAAGGACCGAGATCGATGCCATCAATGGCGCCGTCGCCAGAATCGGAAAAGACCTCGGCGTGCCGACTCCCGTCAACTCCACACTCGCCTCGCTCGTCCGAGCAATCGAATCAAGTTACGACCTGCAAGTCCGCCCTCGGAGATGACCCTCGCAAGCCCCTTCCCCCTCAAGCAGCAAAGGTCCGCCCCGTCCAACCCGCATAGGGTCGAATTCATTCGACCAACTTGAAAACCCTTATCCGAACCCCC
>CAZEBC010000051.1:0-3690 GCA_964510165.1 uncultured bacterium | reverse complement strand
TCCGCATTCTGATATACGCTGTATATGTGAGAAGGATGGGGCGAGACACGAAAACACGCATCCTGAAGGCCGCCTGCCAGCTGCTCGAGCGCGAGGGCGTCGCCGCGGTCTCCATTCGCAGGGTTGCCCGCAGAATTCGCGTTACCCCCATGGCCATCTATAACCATTATCCGGGCCTGGAGGCCCTGCTCATCGGTGTCTATGAAGTGGGGGTGAACAAGCTGGCGCGCCGAATATGGAAGGACCTCGTCCGCGCCGAAACGCCAGAAGCCAAACTTCGCGCGCTCGTGCGTTCCTACATAGGATTCGGAACAGAAAACCCCAACTACTACGCCCTCCTCTTCGGAGGCAAGTTCATACAGAAATATCTATGGGACAAGCCGCCTCGCAGCCTGGTGATGGAAAACTTCTGGCTTCCCCTGAGCGAAGTCATCGAGCTGTGTCAGGAGGCCGGCTTGATCGATAAGGCCCTGAACCCGCAGGAAATAGCGACGCACCTGTGGTCCTCCATGCACGGATATGTGAGCTTCTTCACGATAGGCCGCCTCCAGCAGCTGTGGCAGATGAGCGAAGACGAAATCCTTGATTCGATGGAGAAACACCTGCTGGCGTTCCTGAAGCAGGATTGATACGAAGACTGCGCCGCCCTATGCGGGCGCGCAGCGACTCCGTAGATGCGAATTCATTCGAACGCATGGGCTGTATTGAAAGAATAACACTTACGGCGTATATAAAACATGGCGCGGCTGAACCGTAACCCAAGCCCTTCACCCTGCCCTCCCTTCGTGGGAGAGGGTTGGGTGAGGGGGAGAAGAACGAGAGAAATCCACTAATTTCAAGGTGAGTGGCACATAAGGAGTGACCGTCATGCTCGGCTTTGAACTCTCTGATGAACAGGTCGCGCTGCGACAACTGGCGCGCGACTTCGCGCGCAAGGACCTCAAGCCCATCGTCCGTCAACTCGACGAGGGCCACACCTTCAACTGGGACATCCCGAAAAAACTGCATGAACTCGGTTTTCTCGGCCTGTTCATTCCCGAGGACCACGGCGGGGGCGGCGGCAAGGTGACCGACGCGATGCTGCTTATGGAGGAGATCGGCGCGGTCGAGCCCGGCGTGTGCACCACGATGGGCGCCACCTGGCTCGCCGTCGCGCCCATCCTCTTCGCGGGAACCGACGCCCAATGGAAAAAGTTCTTCCCCATCGTCGTCGAGGGCGGCGGACTGGGGGCTTCGGGCACCACGGAGCCTCAGGCGGGCAGCGACCTTGAGGCGCGCGAACTGATTCCCGGCGCCTGTCGCACCGTCGCCCGGAAAGTCGGCGACGACTACGTGGTCAACGGCAGGAAATGCTTCATCTCGAATGCGGGCGTCGCGAGTCTTTACATCATCTTCGCGGTCACCGACCCCAAGCGCCCGCAGGAAACCTCATGCCTGTTCGCCGTCGAGAAGGATACGCCCGGCCTCAGCTACGGGAAAGTGGAGGATAAGATGGGGCTGCGCTCCTCACAGACGGGCGACCTCATCTTCGAGGACATGAAGCTCACCGCCCTCAACCGGATCGGCCCAGAGGGGATGGGCTACCAGATTCACATGGCCCGCCTCGCGAACGCGCGTGGGCCGGTCGCCTCGCAGGCCGTCGGCATTGCGCGCGGCGCATTCGAGATCGCGCTCGAATACGCCAAGGAGCGCGTGCAGGGCGGCAAGCGCATCATCGAGCACCAGGCGATGCAGCAGAAACTGGCCGAGATGGCTATCCAGATCGAGGCCGCCCGGCTGATGGTGTGGCGCGCGTGTTGGGTCAACGCGAACCTGCTGCCGCCGAACCGCCTGTACACGGCCATGGCGAAAGTGTTCGCGACCGACGTAGCCGTTCGCGTCGCAGTCGAGGCCATCCAGGTGCTCGGCGGCTACGGCTACATGAAGGACTATCTTGTCGAGAAATGCCTGCGCGACGCCAAAGTGCTCCAGATTTACGAAGGCCCAAACGAAATCTGCCGCGAGGCCGTCATGGAAGTCCTCACCGAATAGAGCCGATACAACACGGGGCAACCTGGCCACTTTGTAGGGGCGCACGGCGTGCGCCCTGCCGCGCAGGCGGAAAATCACGACGAAAAATGAGCAATTTCAGGGTGAATACTACGGAGGACTGATCATGAAAAAAGAACAGTTTGGTCACAGCGGCCCCGTTCACGCGCCGCTCTATCCCGAGGGCATCCGCACAAACAAGAACTTCGAGCTGATCCAGGTGCTCATCAAGCCGAATCCCGAAAAGGCGGCGGCGCTCATACCCGAGCCGCTCGAGCCCGAAGACGAACCGCTTGCCTCCATCATCATCGCGAACTACCGCTTTGTCACCCAGATCGGACCGTATCGCGAGGCCATCGTGAACATCACCGCCCGCTACAAGGGCGAGCCGGTCGCCTACACCGCGTACATTTACGTGGACAGCGACGCCAGCATGGCTGGCGGCAGAGAACGATTCGGGCACCCCAAGAAAATGGCAGAGTTCTCGTTTACGCAGGACTGCGAGGTCGTGCGCGGCACATGCATCCGGCGCGGCTTCAAGATCATAGACGCGGCAGTCTGCATCTATCGCGAACCCAACATGGAGCATGTGCTCATGCGGCCTCTGTATCAGCTCAAGATCATCCCCCAGCCCGATGTCTCCGCCCCGGCGGAGATCAGCCTCGTAAAGACGTGGCAGGAGGACATGCAGTTTCATGAATTGATGGGAGGTCCGGCCGCGGTCAGCTTCGAGCGCTCGCCAGCCGACCCGATATACGAACTGGAGCCGATTAGGATTATCGGCGGCATCTATGCGGTCGGCAGCCTGCGCGGCCCCTTCGGCGAGGAAGTCGAGCGATTCAAAGGGCCAAGCTTCAGCGCGTAACGAAAGGCTTCATCTCTTGACTTTAGTTAACATACATGTTAACGCAATGATATCAGAAGGGTGATATTCTGCAGAACCGGCGAAGGGAAATGTCCCGTCGAGAAGTTCCTGGACTCTTTGCCGGGCAAGGCTGCAAGAAAGGTCACTTGGGTTCTTAAGCTCTTGGAAGACTTGGAAAGAGTTCCATCCGTCTATCTCAAAAAGTGGGCCGGGACTGAAGAGATCTGGGAGCTCCGAATGACGCTTGGCTCGAACACGTATAGAATCCTCTGCCTCTTTGCAGACCACGCCACTGTTGTTCTGACTCACGGATTTATGAAGAAGAGCCGAACTACCCCTCTATCTGAAGCAAGCAAGGCCGAAGCCATGAGGCGGGAGTTCCTCGAAAGGAGAAGGACATGAACGACCTCAACAAATACATCAAGAAAAGAAAGAGGAGAGATAAACAATCTGCTCGAGGCTACAAAAAGGGTTATGAACAATTCAAAATTGGGGTGATGCTTCGCGAGGCCCGAGTCTCGGCCGGACTGACTCAGGAGGAACTGGCTCGCAGGATCGGGACCAAGAAGACCGCAATTTCCCGGATTGAAAACCATGCCGAAGACGTCAAGCTGTCGACGCTGAAGAAAACCGCTTCTGCATTAGGGAAGAAGCTCCAAATCAAAATCGCGTGAATACGAAGTCGGTAAAGACCAGATACCGAACTTCTCCGTCCTTGCGGAGCCGGCTCGAAGTCAAGAGTCGAAAACGGACTCTTGACTCTCTGAGAGCGATATTTGAACGACCGGATGGGCGAT
>CAZEBC010000050.1:9532-22826 GCA_964510165.1 uncultured bacterium | reverse complement strand
CCTGGCCATCATGGAGGTTGCGGAGACGGCATGGAAGCCCGAATTCTGGCAGGAGTTGGGGTTGAACCTCTGGAAGGCCGATATCATCGTGGTGAAGAGCATCTATCCTTTCCGCTGGTATTGTCTTCTCTACAACCGCAAGACGGTGTTTGTGCTGACCCCGGGGACTACCGACTTCGACGTCTTCAACCTCAAATTCAAGAATCTTCCGCGGCCCATATTCCCGTTCGACGACATAGACTCGTGGCGACACGGAGCTTAGAACCGCTCCAAGTGCGGCGCTTGTATGGAAACTGCTTCACTCTCCGTCGGTCAAGTCGTTTACATAGGTTTTTGCGATTGTGAATATGAACCATACATGCGTTTCTGGTGAAGACTGCCAGAGTTCTGCAAACTGATCCATATAGAGGACGGCTTCGCTCACGTCACCGGGCGAACAATAATCGGGTAATTCGGACGGCGGTTCCCGCATTCCAAGCATGAAAGCGGCCACGAAGGGATTCATCTCGACTGCTTCGATCAGCGCCTTTCGCGCCTTTCTGGTATCTCCGCCGGTGAGATATTCGAGCAGCGCCTGACTGTAACACCAGAAGGTTGATTTCTCATCGTATTCCTTCAGAAGCTTCTTCAGTTCTTTGTACCTCTTCAGAACAAAGAGATATTGCGCCGCCAGGTAGCGGAGTGCCTGGTTATCGTTGGGATTCAGACGAAGCAACTCCATGCAATGCCCCAGAGCGGCTTCAGTCTCGCCTAGATATCCCAGAACCCCTGCGAGCCCCGCCCGGGCCCGCATGTATGGCCGGGTTTCAACCAAATACCAGAAATTGCCGGCTTCCTCTTTGAAGAATTCCGGCCCGAGCGCTCGTTCACCGGCCTCAACGCCCATCGCATAGAGGTCCTTTGCTTCCTCGGCGCTTGTCGCCGTGTCCTCAGCGAGTAAAACGTACGCATCTGCGCAGTCTGGGCAAATCCGAAGCGCTTCCTGTGCAAGCTGCACTCTGCGTTTCCCCTTTGAATCCCATGCCTCATACATCAGGTCTTGCGCTTTTTCAAGCGGGGTAAGTTCGCGCGCGGGCGCGGGGATGCCCGACTTCAGCATTTCCTGGAGATGGGCGTCCATCTCTTCGTCCGACTCGAATTCACGATCTTCAAGAGCGCGACGCACATCTACGAGAGATTTCTCCAAGAAGCGCCGGTCGGGCATTTGTAAGGATTCTCCCGTGTGGGATCCGCTCGACTGCTTTGAGCGATGACTCTTTTTCCGTTTCTTACTCATTTCATATTCCTCCAATACCGTCACATCTCACATGACAAAGACTTGACCAGATGCTCTATCACTGCCCGGTTACTATATGCTCTTTAGCCAGGAAGATGATGGAGCGGTCGAAGTCGATGAAGTTGGCTTCGTCCTGGACCGCGGCGAGTGCGCCGGGTTGACCCGGCAACTGTCGCAGGCCTTCCTCGTCGAACCACAGTTCGGCAACACCGTCGAACGGCTCGTTCTTGCCGGCCGGATGACCGGCGGCAAGCATCTCGGCAAGCTCGCCGCTCAGGGTATGCGCCTGCACATACCGCTTGACTCCAGGTATGTTCTTTCCGAAGTCGGCGTGGGTCTCCAGCCAGTATTTCTGGAACTGCTCGCGAGAGAGTTCCGGCCTGCGTCGCAGACAATAGATGACCTTGATCATTCCGTGTCTCCCTTTTCTTCCTTTTCCCTGAACTCAGAGGGCGTAACGCCAAGGTGAGCCTTGAACACCTTCGTCAGGTAACTCTGGTCTTTGAAACCGGTCCGGCGGGCGATGCGGCCGATGTTGAGGCTGGTGGATTGCAGCAGTCTTCTGGCCTCGGCGACTCGAAGTGACGCGACGTAATCGGTGAAGCTCATCCCGCAGTGCTTGAGTATAAGGGCATTGAGCGATTTTTCCTTGAGTCCGAACTTCGCGCCGACCGTCTCGAGCGTCATCTTCTTCGAGATGTTCTTTTCAACGTATTTCTGGATGGCCTTGACCTGTCTGGGACGCGGCTCGGACACCGCCTCCTCAGCTATCGAGATGAACTGGCGACATGCCCGGGCGACCTCTTCGGAGCTGAGTCTGCGTTGCGCAAGCACTTCTTCGATCAGATGCGAATGCCTCTCGTGAATGCCCGCTGAGACCTTTGCGCCCGCAGACAGTGCCTGCATCAGCCGCGCGAACGTCTCGGTAACACTCAAAGCCGAGCGAGCTGTCCCTCCGGCATCTCCAGTTACCGCGCTCAGAAGCGCGTGTAGAGCATCATCCGGCTTGCGCTCGCGGAGCAGCCGGACCGTCTCGTTTTCCGCGCTCCGGAGGGTCAGTTCATCGGCGCGACGTCGTTTCGCCTTTTCGGTCTCCTTCCTGCGCGCGGGAGGGAATACAACTGGCGCCGACGACGGAAAGGACGCGGCGACAGTGGGCGCTTGCGGTTCACGAGAAAGTTCAGACGCGAGCGCAACAAAGGCGTTCGCCATCTCGAAAATGAACTGGGCCGCCGCTCGAAACCCGTCGCGAGTGAGCAACGGCGCCGCCTCAAGCGAGTGAGCCAACTCGTCCGGACCGAGGCCAAGCCCGGGCGCGATGCGCTCGACGTGCTGTACGAGCGCGCTATCGGGCCGGGTGAAAAGCGCGCCTCCACAGACGACCACGCAGGGCAGCGCCTCGCCGCTGCGAACAATGGGTACCGCCCACCCCGCGAGCCTGACGTGACAATGGAAGATGAACGGCCTCCTCAGCTCGCGGGCCATCTCGATGGCGGCGGCGTGGTTGAGCGCACACTCCTTGAGATACGCGCCCTCGCGCATCAGCGCGGCGCACGGCCCCGTCTGTGCGATGACCGGCGCACCGGCCAGCGGCTGCCCGTCCGGACCGCAGAATTTCAGGGGAATCCCTTCGAGCCTGGCAAACGAGCAGATGAGAGAGAATGGCAACTCGATGCCGGTATCCATTGCCGACTCCTTAATCACGCCCCGTCCGGCGGCAGTGCCTTGCAGAATATGATCTCTCTCTGGACTTGGGGCTGATTATCGATGTGGCCGCTCCGGCGGAACCCGAGCGCCTCATGCATTTGTATGGAGACCGCGTTGTCCGCTTCGGTCGAACTGAATATTCTGCCGTCCTTCGAGTGCTTCGCGACCGCGTCCATAAGGCGTCGAGCAATCCCTTTTCTTCGGAAATCGGGATGCGTCATCAGCAGCGAAACATACAGGCAACCGATGAAATTGGTCTCGAATGTCGCAAACCCAACAACGCGGCCCCGCATGACGGCCACGTACATTCTGCCAGCTTGAATTCGTTCTTCCAGGAACTCGCCGCGGTCGGTCCGGACGACAAGGCGGTGCAGGTCCACGCACTCTTTATAGTCTTGCGGCATTGCGACCCTGATTTGGATTGAAGCCTGCATAGTCACGCGCTGAACAAATGGACAGGATTCAGTGCAGCACTATCTGCTGGCCTACTTCATCCTGGTCGCCGGCGTATATGCGCACGTCGGTCCGGCCAAGCGAGGCCAGGCGTTCCAACACCAGCCCCTGCACGAAGCCGAAGTCATTGGCCTCGCGACTTATGTGGGCCAGCACGACGGCCTGCAGCCTTTCGTGCATTAGTTCACAGAGGAGCGCAAGCGCGGCCTCATTCGACATGTGCCCGCGCTTGCTGAGTATCCGCTGCTTCAATTCCCACGGACGGCTGCACCGCCTGAGCATGTCCACATCGTGGTTAAATTCAAGGATCAGCAGGTCGGCGTGGGTGAGCCGTTGCTTGACCAGTCGGGTCGGATATCCCATGTCGAGTGCAACCCCGATGCGCCACGCCGAGTTCTCGAACCTCAGCCCGACCGGGTCGGCGGCGTCGTGGGGCACCGGATACGTATAGATGGTGAGGTCGTCGAAATGCAGTGTTTCACCAGTCTCAAAAATACGAGCGGTAGGAAGCTTGCCAAGGTCCAAGGCCCGCAGTGTTCCCTTGTTTATGTAAATGGGAACGCCGTGCTTGCGCGACAATACCCCCACACCGCGAACGTGGTCTTGATGCTCGTGCGTTACCATGACCGCAGAAATATCATCGGGAGCAAGCCCGGCGTACTCAAGCCTTCGCGCCAACTCGCGGCCGCTCAGCCCGGCGTCAATCAGCAGATTCGAGCCGCCCGACCTGAGCAGGATGCAGTTGCCGCTGCTGCCGCTGGCAAGCACTTGAACGGAGACGGAGTGACTTTTCCTCATCGAGACTCCGGTTAGAAAGCCTCTGATCGCAGTGCGGCAGAGCCGCTGCCAAAGCCCCTCACCCTGCCCTCTCCCAGAGGGAGAGGGACAAACGTCGAGAAGGCGTCGAATCCCGTTGTGAACCAGGATAATAAGTGAAACTTGGGCGTAGTATATCAACGAAACAAGAGCATTGTCAATTGACAAAAACGCCGAAGTAAGGTAAAATCTAGATAGCGAAGACGGGCCTTATGGAGGTTTAGAGGCAGATAGACATGGCGCTTCAGCAGACGCTTATCCAAGGGGCAGTACAGCAGATGATACTGACCCCCAAGATGCAGCAAGCGATAGAGATATTGCAGCTTTCCACTCTTGAGCTCGAGAAATATATCGAGCAACAGCTCACCGAGAATGTCCTTCTGGAAGAAGAACCCGCCCAGAGTCAGGAACTGGAACTGCCGTATGCGGGCGGACAGGCCATGGTCACCGAGGCGCCCCCGCAGGACGACGAGCCCCGGGCAAAGGAAAACGAACGCGACATCGAAAAAGAACTCGAGACGCTGATGGCCTCGCAAGGCGATTACTACTACGAAGGCCGCGATTTCAGCGTATCAGATGAGGATGGCAAGCGCGGATTCATCGAGAATACGGCCGCCGAAGCCGATTCGATGAGCAAGAACCTCACGACGCAGCTCTCGCTGAGCGTCGATAATCCCGTGGATCACAAGATCGGTGAATGGATCATCAGCGAAATAGATGACCGCGGCTACTTTGCCTCGACGGTCGAGGCTGGCGCCGAAAAGCTCGGCGTCGCGCCCGAAGATATTGAGCGTGTCCTTAAGATAATCCAGACGTTCACCCCGACCGGTATTGGCGCTCGCGACCTTCGCGAATGCCTGCTCATACAGATCGAAACGGCGCATTCAGACAAGCCGCTTCTTAAGAAGATAGTCGAGGACCATCTCGAACAACTCGCCAAGAAACAATACCCCAAGATAGCTCAGGCGCTCAAAATATCGGTTCAGGAAGTGCAGGATCTGGCCGCCATCATCGCCTCGCTCGAGCCGTTGCCCGGCCGCTATTTCGGCGGGCGCGAGGTCATTTATGTCGTGCCGGACGTCATCGTCAAGAAGGTGGACGACGACTACGTCGTGTATGTGAATGATGACGGCATGCCGAAGTTGCGCATCAGTTCGTTCTACCGCAAACTCCTCAAAGGCTACAACAACAGCCAGCAGACCAAGGAATACATCCGCGACAAACTCCGCGCCGCGCAGTGGCTGGTGAAGAACATTCAGCAGCGCAAAGAAACGATCCGCAAAGTGGCCGAAAACATCGTGCAGGTGCAGAGGGAGTTTTTCGATAAGGGGGTCAACTATCTGAAGCCCTTGACGCTGAAGGAAATCGCCGAGCGAATCGGAATGCATGAATCGACTGTGAGCCGCGTGACCACCAACAAATACATGGAAAGTCCTCGCGGCATCTTCGAATTGAAATATTTCTTCTCGTCGAGCATCGAGAGTGCGACCGGTGAGGCGACCTCTTCTACGAGCGTCAAGGAAATGATCCGCACCCTGATAGAGAACGAGAACCGGCGCAAGCCCCTGAGCGACCAGAAGATTACCGAACTGCTCAACCGTCGCGGACTCAACATCGCCCGCCGCACCGCCGCCAAGTATCGCGAAGAACTCGGCATCCTCTCCTCCAAGTATCGGCGGGAGTATTAAGCCGAATCCATTTCTCTAAGCTCACACAATCACGAAGCCCGCTTCTCTTCTTTGGCCCGCGACTTGCGCTCCATCGTCCTGAACAGGCTGTCAACTACGTTGCGGACGTACTGTTCGTCGGTGAGGCCAAAGGTCGCCTCCTCAGGAAACCTGGTGATCGACCGAAAATGGAAGGCGAAATCGCTGAACAGCTTTATCCTGGCAGCGGGTTCGAATTCGTCGCGCCGCAGCACCGCCTGAAGCGCCGCTGCGGCTTCCTGCGGCGATGCTCTCTGACGCAGCCGGGCCTCCATGTGAGGATACTCGCGAAATGAATTATACTTGTTGGATTCAGCGCTTTCGAGGTCATACTCAGGCTCCGTACGGCTCCTGATTACCACAGTGTTGGCGGCGTAATCCCCGAGTCGTTGCGCTCGACGACTCAGCAAACAGGCGACCCCGCCAACCAGGTAAAACATCGGCATCGCATCAATGGACCGCAGCAGGTTTCTCACCGCCACCTGGCTGAATTGCAGGCGCAGCCCTTGCTCATCAACGACCCGCAGTTTCATAACGCGTTTCCCGATCGTCTGTCCTCTCCAGCACCATTCCAGCACGATGCCGTACCCAATGGAGACGCCAAAATACAGCAGGATGAGCGCCATACTGGCGAGGTCCCTGCTTATCAGTTGAAGAAAGAAGAGCAACTGTGATATCACCGATGCAATGACGGAGACGCACGCCAGGTCAATCGCCCATGCGTAGAAGCGGGTGATCGGCCCCGCGAGCGCAAGGGAAAACGATATCCCTTCCGGCGTTTCGATTATCAGTGTGCTCGTCTTTTCAATTCGCATCTCTTACCAAGCCGATTTTTTCAGCGCGCTTCGTCATCGCGCCTGCCCGAAAGCGCGAGGAAGAGGCACAAGAGCGTCAGTTCAACCATGCCAAACGCGATTTTGAGCGAATACGGCAGAACCGGCTCATGGTATTGCGAGAAGAACGCCTCAACTATTCCGGCCCACACCAGCAGTATGGCCACTCCAAGAATGAGCGTTACCAGGTCGTCCAGTATTAACCGCAGCCGCGTCTTGACAGACCGGGAGCTGCCCCACCCGATCAGCGCCCTTCCGAGCAGCAGTCCGGCCTGGCCCGCGATAAGGATGGCCGGTATCTCGATGGAACCGTGCGGCAGAAGCCATCCGGCCAGAAATCGGGATTCACCGGCAAGAAGATAGTCTGACGCGACCGCTCCCAACATGACGCCATTGTAGAAAAGCACTATGACGGTGCCGATGCCCCACGTCATTCCGAGTGCGAGCGTGGATACGGAGACGCGAATGTTGTGCGTCATGAGATAGGCGGAGAACATTCCGGTGTACCCTTCCAGACGATCATCCTTCCGCGATTCCTCCCGAGCCACGCGCTCCGTCGGACTCATCATCAAATGCTCGAACGGCATGAGAACCTTTTTCGAGTCTGGATCAAGATAAATCGCGATTCCTCCGAACAGGCTGCCGACCACGGTTATGATCACCACGAAGGCAAATGCTCGTATGTGTTTCCTAAACGTGCGCGGGAACGTTTTGGAGAGCCAGGTGAACGGCGAGAACCGATGCGGCTTCTCTCGAGTCTCGTGAATCTCGGCATAGGCCCTGGCCACCAGCGCCTCGAGGTACTGATGCATGCGCGGCTGAGACGCGAAGGCGGAAAGCCTGGTGAGGTCGGCGGACGCCCGCTGGTAGAGATAATGAAACCGTTTCGCCTCATCGAGACTCAATGTTCGCTCGACGCGGTTTTCCAGTTGGTCGAGCAATGTTTCGAGTTCGTCCCAGTAAGGTTCCTCCGCCGCGAGGAACCGCTGGAGGTCCACAATCACAGTAGTTGCCTCCGCTTGACGTTGATGTATTGCGATACAAGCTGCGGACACATCATCTCGTTTTTGAGCAGGCTCATTGAGACGCCGCGCCGCTTCAAGACAGTCTCGAGTTCGCGCAGTTTATGCCATTGGATGTGACCCGCAAGCTTCCGATAGAGATCGTCCGCCGCGTGAACGTCGGGCCTTGTGAACAGAGGGTCAACATCGGGCGGAGTGAGCATGTTGACCAGCACGAGATGATGCCGCGCGAGCATGTCCAGGTTTCTTACAAAGTCTTCAGCAAGCACGGGATCGTCAAGGTTGGTCAAGAACATGAGCAAAGCGCGCCTGCGCAAGCGCAGTCGGATGAAAGAAAACAATTCTCCGAAATCGGCGTTGACCATCGCAGGCTCCAACGCGTAGAGCGCGTCGCGGCATCTGCTGTAGTGCGCCTTTCCGTTCTTGGCCCGAACAAATGCGCGCACCTGGTCGCTGAACGCGAGCACCCCGAACAGGTCTCCCTGCCGCTCGGCGACAAGCCCAAGTATCATGGCCGCAGTGATGAACCGTTCGAGCTGGGTCATCGTTTCGGACTCCAGTTCTACGGGGCGCGCACTGAGTCGCGACCCATCAACAACGACGTACACTTCCTGAGTGCGCTCGATCTGGAACACCTTCGTGATTGGCCGGTTCCTTTTCGCGGTGGCCTTCCAATGTATATCGTCGTAGCTGTCGCCAGGGATGTATTCCCTCAGCTTGTCGAACTCCCTTCCCTTTCCGACTTGCCGCTGGGCGTGCAGCCCCAGCATTCCCTTGTTCAAAAACAGCGCTGCAAGGTTCTTTCGCTCGCGCATGACGTTCGGATACACCCGCACCGTCGAGCGAGCCGAAGCAGTCCGGCGTATCGCCCAGAACCCCAGCGCCGAAGGCGTCTCCAGATAAACATTCTCGATAGTGTGATTGCCCCTCTTCAAACCTGCACACGGCCACGCGACATGAGAAAGCGCCGCGCCGCTCGGCAACGTCGTCGCCACATCTTCGAACTCCGAGCGAATCTCCGGCGGAAACGCCAGCCCGAGCCGCAGCCGTCTTGCAACGCCGCGCTCGTTTCCGATCGCCACCTCGATTTGTCCTTCGCGATCTTTGGTCAGCCGCACTATCTCGGGAAGCGACGCGCTGATTCCGTCGAGCCGCCCGAACGCGAGCGCCGCGTCAATGAGCGCAATGAGCACAAACACCCCGCCGACCGCGAGCGCGCCGCCCGAAAACGAAGGCTCAGCCGCCATCACAATTGAGGCGGGCAGAAGGAGGCAACCCGCCCAGAACAGCAGCCTCGTCTGAGGCACAATCATCGCGGCACCGTCACTTGCTGAAGGATTCGCTGGACGACCTCGGGTACGGCCAACCCCTCGATCTCGTATTCGGGCCGAAGTACGATTCGGTGTTCAAGCACGGGAAGCGCCATGGTCTTCACGTCGTCGGGCGTCACGAAATCCCTGCCCGACACTGCCGCCAACACGCGGCACGACAATATCAGCGCCTGCGTCGCGCGCGGGCTTGCGCCAACGAGCACAGCCTCGTCGGCCCGTGTTTTCCTGACGATGTCCACTATGTATCCGATAAGCTCGTCGCGAACGGTAATGGTTTGCAGCGCCGCCCGCAACCGGCTCAAAGCATCGGAGGCGATCACCTGCTCCACTTCCCCTCGTGCCAGCGTGTCTTCGGGAGATTGATTCCCGAGCATTCTCCGCGCAAGCTCATTCTCCTCGTCCTGTTTGGGGCACTCCATCGTTATCTTGAGCATGAACCTATCCTTCTGCGCCTCGGGCAGTGGATAGGTCCCCTCAAACTCAATCGGGTTCTGTGTCGCGAATACGGTGAAGTTCGGCGAAAGAGCGTGTGTTTCCCTGTCGATGGTTACGCGCCTCTCCTGCATCGCCTGCAAGAGCGCCGACTGGGTCTTGGCGGGCGCCCGATTGATTTCGTCGGCGAGCAGAAACGTCGTGAATATGGGCCCTTTGACCAACGTGAACTCGTTGCGTTGAAGATTGAACACATTGGTCCCGATGATGTCGGACGGCATCAGGTCGGGAGTGAATTGGATGCGCGAGAACTCACAGCCCAGCACACAGGCGAGGGTTCTCACCAACAGAGTTTTCGCTGTCCCCGGCACACCTTCGATCAACGCATGCTGCCCGGTGAAGATGGCGACCAGCGCCTTGGTGATGACATCTTGCTGGCCGATGATGACCTTGGCGACTTCCTGGCGAGCCCGGCTCAGCACCCGGCTCAAGTACTCGGAGTTTTCGATATTCGCGTTCACGTATTCTTCTCCTTGAGGATTTCACAGATTTTCTTGTATGCCCTCACCGGATCGCGCCGGTTAAGCGGAAGCGCCATCTCGCGGTCGACCACCGCCTGCACCGACGCCTGCTTCCCATGGCCGACGGTTGGATTGTGAATGATTGAGCGATTCCATTCCTCGGCGCAGACCGAGACCAGCTTGCGTCTCGGAATGCTCCGCCTCAGCAGGTTTGTCAGGCCGGAGGCCGAATCCCTGCCGTTGCCGGATACGGTTTCTTCCGAAGCCGTTCCGCCGCGTCTTGGCACGAGGCTATAGGCATTCTTCCACACGAACAGCATCGCCAAAAGGAGCAGCACTGCGAGCGCGCCGTCAAGCCGGTACCGGCGCATCAGCGTCATGATTCCCGGATTATCCCAAACATTGTGCATCGTCTCCTCGAAAATGACCGTCGAAGATGGCCCGACCATCCAGGCGAGAAAGGCCGGACTCCGCTCCTCGCGCATCGCCTCGTTGCTCAGATGATACGTGTCGCCGCACAGCACGATACTCCCCTGTCCCCATTGTCTCTCGATCACAACGGCGCGCCCATCCCTCAAATAGAAGGGCCGCCACGCGTCCGCCAATTCGGTGAAGAACAGCGCCGAATGCCATGAGAGCGAGGGCGGCAGAGCGTCGGGGCCGTCATGTTTTTGAGCCTCGACGGCAGGATACACGTTTTCATCAGTCTTTGGCAGCGGGGCGTAATCGCACTTGAATCCCCACCGCTCTTCAATAGACACGAATTTTATGGACCAGAGGTCGTCCTCTGCATCTCCCTTATCCTTCTCATCTTCATCTTTCTTGTCCTCGGCCTCATCACCATCTTTCTTCTTGGCGTCCTTCTCATCGCGTCTGCCTTCTCCACATCGGCCATCGGGGCAGGACTCTCCTTCTTCATCATGATATTCCGCGGGAGCATGAAATATCGGGTAATACGTCACAGCGAGTCGCCCGCCCTCCAGCACGAAACTCTCCAGCGCGCGGATTTCCTCTTCGGGGTCCTCTGACGGATACGCCCCGCATACGATGAGGGTCTTGTCCCGGCCGGAGCCTATATCCACAATAGGCTCGGTATTGCGCGCGACGGAGACACCATCCAAAGAGCCAAGCGCCTCGTAGAACGCCCGAACGCCGAGCGGATCGCTTCTGAACGACGAATACTCGGGGAACACATCGCCTGACTCGAAACGCAAAGCAACAAGCTGGCCCAATTGCAGGACGAAGGCAACGACGATCGCAGCGAAAAGGATGATGATCTTGCTATTCTGTCTATTCACAGACGCGCAGGGTCTCCTGGTTCCTGATGGCCATATTGATCATCTCGCGAGTGGCCTCGTGAAGACCGTACCAGGCCGCCTCGTAAATGGACGCGTTTTGGGAAAACGCCTCGAGCGCCTGTGGCTGTGCATGCGCCCGGCGCTCAAGTTCTTGCTTGTAGTCCCGGTTTGATTTGAACCGCGCAATACTTATGAGGTTCCGCTCGCCAAGGCTCGCCAGGCTCGCCAAAAACACCGCGCGCAGCGCCTGCCTGAATTCGCCCTTCTCCATAAGCTCATTCGCCAGCGCCAGCCATTCCTCCTCCGGCAGGTCCGCGGCGATGACGTTTTCGCCCTCGATATCGGGTCGAGCGTCGGAAGCGCGAGCGATGACCTCCGGAGCTTCCGCGCCTCGCTGTCTCCACACGCGCCACAGCATGATGCCCACGACACAGAGCAGAACGCCGGATAGGATGTAGAGGATTGTACGGAGTGTCTCGCTGATTTCACTGAGTTTGCGGCGCTCCGTCTCTTGCCGTTCCGGCATCAGCTTCTTGAGCCACTCCAAGAAACCGTCGATCCTTCTGAGGATGGGTTCGCCCCAATCGGCGAGTTTATCCATCGCTCTCATGACGAACGAATTTATCCAACCTTCCTCTTCCTCAAGCTGTGAGCGCGGTATTCTCGGCATCCGCCAGGCGTAACGCCGATCCCGGAGTTCGTCATCGAGGGCGCGGTCGAGGTCCGCCGGCTGAATGGTTGTTCGCTCATGCAAGTGAACAATGTCACGCGCCTGCGCGCTCGCGCTCATGAGAATAGCTATGCAAAGCGTCAAGAGAAACGTCGCTCCCCGCGCTTTTTCAGTCGCTCTGGCTGCGGACCGCCGAAGCTCAACGCGAAGGTCTTCGCCCGTGCCGAGCGACTCAAGATAAAAGCATCGCAGCACGTACGACGCCTTCAAGGCGGGGTCCATGCACAGATAGGCCAGTCCGCACACGAGCGCAAAGAACGTCGAATTGAATATGGCGGCGGGCGTCTTCACAAAGATGGTCTGTATGCCCAGCAGCGTCTTGACCAGGTCAGGCAGATACGCTATGGTCGCAGCTATGTTGGCTGCGATTATAACCCCGAGCGGACTCAGCGGCGCCAACACCAGCAGAAACACGGCCACCGCCAAATAGAGGAAAAAGCCCGTCCATTCCAGAGTGACCGCGCGTATGACCGGCATAATCACGAGAAAGAGAGTCGCCGCAGTCACCATCAGGTACGGACTGAGAGACCAGATGAGGAGAACATTCTGCTTCTGCCACGGGCGCGACAGTTCGGCAGCCTTTCGCATCAGACCTCGAATGTCGCCCTTTGCGCCGTCATCGAGCACGGTCGCATTCTGATAGAACGCATGGACCCAGCCGAAGGGCACGGTCGCCAACAACGCCACGGGGAGAAGAAAGAGGCCCGAGGCATGGATAATGGTTTGCCTGACCGCTACTCTCAGATACCGGCCGACTGACCAGCGCTCGGCAGGTTCCCCCGAGACCTCGCGCCACAGTCGGCGGGCAAAGGCTGTCTGCCACATCTTCATCCAAACAAACAAAGCCGCGAGACCGAGCGACCCGCCCGCCACTTGCGAGTACGCGAAGGCGCTCTTGCTCATATCGGCCCAGAAGTAAAGCAACGCAAGCACAAATGGCAGACTGCCAATGTAATAAGACGCCACAGCGCCGAAGGGCGCAGTCCGGAGCAAATGAATGGCCTCCTCCATGATGTTGATGAAGCTCGGACCCGGCCGGTCACTCTTCTTTGATCCCATCAGCGCTCCCAATAATCAACCTGCCAGACGGCGCCGTCATGGAATGAGGAGGGCACCGCGAGCAACGCTTGCCCCAGCAAGTAAAAAAACAACCACAATGCCAGCAGCGC
>CAZEBC010000050.1:0-9432 GCA_964510165.1 uncultured bacterium | reverse complement strand
ATCCCAAGCAGCCCCAGCACAGAGGTGACCGCGGCGTCCGCTATGCAATAGCCGACAAATATCGGCCCCTCAATTTTCGCTTCCCATATATTCTGCTGGAACATCTCCGGATGCGACATCCGGTAGATGTTCCCATAGATAATCCCGAAGAGGAAGGAAATAATCAGGAAGGATAGGGCCATCCATGTGACCGACTTTACCATCTGGGGAAGGTCGGTATTAGCCTGTTTCGTGGCGGCGATGATGAACAATATGAACATTCCGAGAAAGAGAATCAAACCAGCCATGCTCTTGAGAGGATGTTGAAACAGGATATCCGTCAGCGAACTTGTGGCGCCCACAAGAAGCAGACAGAATGCAATCACGTGGATGGTTCCGTGTTCGTGTCTCCGTGGCTTGCGCGGTTCGGTGATTGCATGTGCGGAAGCCTGTACCCTTTCGCGCTCTTCGGGCCGGCCCCTCAGTTCATCTGGCGTAAGCCTTCCCTGCGCAGCCTCGATCAACGGTTTCAGGATGCCGATTGTCTTCTGCGCGGTTCGCAGACGCCTCAGGCAACTGAGATTCTCCACCTGAACCGCCGTGTGCAGGTCGCACACGCACGTGGGTCCCAACAGCGTGTTGATGGCCGCCAGCAGCACACCGACGCCGCTTATGCCAAGGAACGGATATTGTAGCGAACGCGTCCATTCCCAGGATCGAAAAATGAAGGCATTTGCCACAAAAACCGCGGCCAGAATGAAATACAGGATGTTTGCGTTCCTGCGGCCGTTGGTTCTGGTCGTGACGAGCGCCTGTATATCCGAGAGGTAGAACCTCTTGTAGCTGTCCGCATAATAACTGGAGCAGACAAACAAGACGTGGTCCTCCCCCAGGAAAAGCCGACTCGAAACCACCTGGGTCAGGCTGAAGAACTTCCTGGGGCTTGCCCTGCCGGGCAACCTGCGATACTTTTTCTCTGTTCGCGCCATAATCAGGAACTCGCCTGTTCTGTCGCCTCGTCGGCGCCTCGCTATCCTACGTAGATAGCAAGACCCGTCCCAGCAATCTCGCGCCAAAATAAGTCCAGGCGGCCAGTTGTATGACAGCCAGGCAGATGGCGACTATGAATCGCCATCTGCTTCGGGGCAATATGCTCATGGGAGTGTTCCAATGACGGATGGAGATGTACAGCGTGGCAGGAGCGGTGAATATCGTTATGCAGTAGAAGATCAGCGGCAGTATCGCGAGGCTGAGCGCGATGTCATCGTATCGAACTACCTCGGTCTTGAACGGCTCCGAGCCTCCTTTCCCATCTCCCCTTTCGATGCAGGCCGAACAGAGATGACGCCCTTTCATCTCGATATCGCACAGCGAGCACAGAAATCTGCCGCAGTCCGCGCACAGCGTCACCGCCTTCTTTGTTGGATGATAATAACAACTGCTCTCGTCGGCGGCAGTGAGGAGTTCGCCTCGTCGGCCCTGCGCGTTATTGTGGAGCAGGGCCGGAAACGCCTCGACCCGGACATACGTCCCACAATGAGGGCAGTTTGTCGCGACCGACGGCTCGGGAAGCGGCAGTGAGAAGGGCGCCTTGCATTTCCCGCAATCGACCTGAAGGGTTTTCATCTCGCCGCTTTACTTCTTTATGACGCGGGTGTCACAGATTCGGTCATGCAGCGTGCGTTTTTGTTCGTCAAATGCGGCCATGATGTAGCCGACCATCAGTGTCAACACGCTGAGCAACTCAGCGAAATGGCGGCCCAACGCACGGAGATAACTCACGCGCCCCCCATCCGAAGTCACCACCTTCAGTTTGCAGGCCATCTTGCCAGGGGTCGCCGCATACTTCCCGACAAAGAAAGTACTATAAGAAACACCAATCGCCATCTGGAGGACGTTCAGGAACATCTGAAGCATGAAAAACGAAGCGGACGGGCGGCCGCCGGAGCTCTGCATCATGCGCATCATTGGAAGCATGAACGCAAAGCTGATCGTCCAGTTCACAACCAGAAGGATCACGCCATCAATGAGTTTGGCCAATAAGCGAGTCCAGAATCCGCCATACACCATCGCCGAACGGAGCGGCGCGCCTTCCTTGATCCGCTGGAAGAAGACCGGTTTGCAAGTGGCGCAGACGTGAGCGCTCCCGAACGGCACCATTTCATCGGCAGGAAAGTACTGGCCGCATTCCTGGCATGCATACCGCTCGCCAATCTCACGGGTAGCCGTCGCGACCGTGGAGTCCTGCCAGCTTGCATCCCGATAACGCTGCCATTGTGTCATCCCTTTGCGCCACACCAGGGTTTCCGGCCGGATGGTTCCATCGCTCACCAGCGAGCGAAACTCTTCCTCCTCAACGGGACCGATGCGTTCTTTGCCAAGCACATAATACCATTGCATGTGCCCGCCCCTCCCTCCATTTTCCTTCCCTTGCCAATTTTCGCACCCTCCTGGATACTGCAACCAATGCCGTCTCACGGCCCGATGATCAACCCCTCAGAGAGGGGTCGTTAACCCGTCCTCAGCGGCATCTCCTGCTACAGGTATGCAAAACTCGTACCTATGATTGACGTATTCCACGCCGGCGCAAGACAAATGTCTCTCGCGTTCAAAAGCATTGCATAGATTCACCCGAAATGTCAACTTTCTCTTTGTGCCGTGTTGCCTTTTTGTGGACGTAATCGCGCATACATGCCCTATTTTCTGCCAGCCCCCCGAGATGTGACGATTTTTGTCGCATGCTTAAGCTCTTGTAAGAACAAGGATTACGTTATCACAGTCGTAAATTGGCACTATTATTGCTCTCCCTTCCAACCGACTGTGTGTCGAACGTGCTGGGATATTGTTGAACACATATCAGGCAGGGTGGTAACGTGCCAGGGGCCCGCAGCGGCGCCTCGGAACCGACATTGACCCTGGCCGAAACTCGGAAACCCGGTGCGCTAATCGTCCCACTGCGGCGCAACTTGTCACCTGGGTTGGCAGAATGAAAGGACCGCTTTCGTGAATACCAGGCTTGGCGACTTCCTACTGGAGCGCGGTCTCATAAGTCAACAACAACTAGACAGGTCTCTAGCCAAGCAGCAAGAGATATTGAAACCGCTTGGCGAGGTCTTGCTTGACCTGAAGATACTAGATGAAACCAAGCTCGCTCATGCCCTGGCCGAACAGCTTCAGATTCCTTATGTGGACCTGTTCACCACCCCGCTCCAGCCGAACGCCATCGACCTGGTTCCGGAACACATGGCTAGGAAATACAAATGCATCCCCATCAGGATAAACAATGGCTTTCTCGACGTCGCGATGAGCGACCCGATGGACCTCGACGCGCTCGAGGAGCTCTCGAAGACGGCCAAGCTCGAGATCAATCCGCTCATCTCCACGCGCGCCGACATCCTTGAGTCCATCGAACTGCAGTACTTTACCCGCAATTACAGGGCTTCCCATGCCCAAAAGCTAGAGACCGAAATCCGCAAGGAAATCGAGGAAGAGAAAGTCGTTGAGAAGGAGGCCCGCATTTTCGCCATTCTCTCGAACAAAGGGGGCGTGGGCAAGACTCACACCGCCATCAATCTTTCATGCGCGTTTTCCGCAATGAAGATGAAGACCTTGCTCATTGATATCGACCTCGGCAACGCCAACGTCGGCGTCAAGGTCGGCATCAATCCCAAGCATACGCTGATGGATTTCCTCAACAAGGAGAAGGACATCTTCGAGATCGTGACCAACACGCAATACGGGTTCGACCTCATCGGCGGCCAATCGGGAGAATACCATCTCGCCAACCTCGCTTATGTGCAAAAGCTGAAATTCATCCGCAATTTCCGTGAGGTAAGCAAGAACTATGATGTGGTCATCTTCGACCTGGGCGCCGGCATCGACGACAGCGTGCTCGATTTTGCGCTCGCGGCCAACGAGGTGATCGTCCTTACGACGCCGCAGGACATCGTCTCAGGCTACGCGTGCCTGAAGGCGAGCTACTTCAGATTCAGGGATATCGAGACCAGACTTGCAAAGAAGATGAAGAACTATCAGATGAAGACGTCATTCTCGCCCAAGTTCATCATCAACCAGGTCGAGTCTATGGAGATGGGCCAGAAGGTATTCGATAAGATCAACGCCACTGCTCACAAACATTTCAACAACGATTGCCAATTCAAGCTCGATGTGGGTTACTTGGGCTTTATCCCATATGACCGCGACACATTCAGGGAGACCGAAAAGGCGCGCAAGCCTTATGTGATCGCGTTCCCGGACCGGCTCGCCGCCAAATGCATCCGCCACCTGGCCGCCGAACTGCTCAAGCCCCCATCTCTCAGGGAGCCGATCTCCGTCCCCGGCTTCGCCGGCACTCACACTTCCGAAGCGACGCGCGCGCGGCAGCCTGTGGAGCAACCGAAGCGCAGTTTCCAACGCTTCGTCGAAATACTCAAAATGAAGTTCTAGGGATGCCCATCCACCGCGCTGCGCACGGTTTCTTCCGTAACGGATTCCTTGACTGTCTCGGACGTTCGTTCTATCTGCGCAAGCGAGACGCCTTCCCTGACCGCGAGAACAATCCCGATAAGAACTATGGGGAAGAACGTGACTGCGTGGGCTACAAGGGCGTATACCTTGGCGACGGCGTCCCCTATCGTGGAGTTGCATACTTGAAGGCCGATCTGCACAAAGAAATGGAACGGCCCGGCATATCCCGGCGTCGGGATTGACACGCCCACCGCCGCCGCCGCCAACACCGCGGCCGAGGACCAGATAGAAAGCTTGCCTTGCAGGTCAAACGCAAAAAACAGAGAGTAAAGAAGAAGCGCGTTGAAGACCCATTGGACTATCGTAATCAGAACGGCGAGCATCACGTGCCTCCCGTTCTTGAAGATGTGCAGCCCCTCGGTAAACGTCAGAAAGAGCGCAACCACTCGCTCGCGAAATCTATGCGGAAGAAAGAACATCGCTCGGCCCAGAACCTTCGCCGCGTATCCTTTCTGAAAATACAGCAACGCCGTGAACGCCACCATCGCCGCAAATACCGAGGTGACAACCACCCCCAAAAAGAATCGTACCTGTGACAGAGAGTAATGGGTGGCGCTCATGAGAACGCCCTCGTCGAGCGGATAGAAAAGAAGCACTCCCGCGATGAGCAGCAGCAGAACAAACGTGTCGAACATCCGGTCAACCACCAGCGTGGCCAGCGACGCCGTCAGCTTTATGCCCTCTTTCTCCGACAAGAGATAGGCCCGCATGAATTCGCCCGCCCGCGCCGGCAGGATGCTGTTCCCCATGAAGCCGATGAGTATCGGCGAAAGCAACCCAAAGAACCTGATCCGCTTGATCTCATGCAGCAGATAATACCAGCGAAACGCGCGGAACACGTAAGTGATGAGGCCGCAGATTATGGCGGGAATCACGTAAACGTATCTGGCGGTCCGAAGCGCGTGGGCTATCTCTCCCCAGTCATCGACGCGCCTGAAGAACAGCCACAGAAAAAATGCGGCGACACCCATGCCGACCGCCAAATTGAGCCAGAACCTGTATTTCCTCAATCACTCTCCCCTGTTGAGTATTCCGACAAGCCCAAGGATATTCGGATACACCCTAAGTTATGGTGTCCCCGAATATCCTGTTACCCTTTCCCGGGCCTTTGTTCCATCGCCTCTATGAACTGCTCGAACAGATACGAGGCGTCGTGCGGGCCGGGCGAGGCCTCGGGATGGTATTGAACCGAGAAGACCGGCAGCCGACGGTGGCGCATCCCCTCGACGGTTTCATCATTGAGATTGAAATGGGTCACCTCGACATCGTTCGGCAGCGTGTCGCGCACGACGGCAAACCCGTGGTTCTCAGCGGCAATTTCCACTTTGGCTGTGTTCAAGTTCTTGATCGGCTGGTTTCCGCCGTGATGCCCGAATTTCAGCTTACACACCTTGGCGCCGAACGCGAGCCCCAGCATCTGATGACCGAGACAGATGCCGAAGGTGGGTTTCCGCTCAATCAGCTCGCGTACGGTTTCGACCACATTCGGGACCCCCTCGGGATCGCCCGGGCCATTCGACAGGAATATCCCGTCCGGCTGATGCGCCAGCGCTTCGGCGGCGGTTGTCTGAGCCGGAACGACGACAATATCGCAGCCCCTCGCAGACAGATTGTTCAAGATGTTTCGCTTGATCCCGAAATCAAAGGCGACCACCCGGAATCTGCCCTGTCCTCGCGCGGGCACCCGATACTCCTCCGGACAGGTGACCTCTTTGACCAGGTCACGCCCGAGGAGGCCGGGCGAGGCCTTCGCCTTTGCAACGAGGCTGTCAACGTCAAGGTCTTCTGTCGAGAGCACGGCCTTCATCGCGCCCGCCTGGCGGATGTGCCGCGTCAACGCGCGGGTGTCAACCCCCTCGATTCCGACGATGTCGTGTTGTTCAAGGAATTCGGCCAGCGGCCTCGCGCAACGCCAGTTGCTCGGGTACCGGCAGCATTCGCGAACCACGAACCCCTCAACATGCGGCTTCAGTGACTCAAAGTCCTCCTCGTTCACGCCGTAATTGCCGATGAGCGGATAGGTCATCGTCACGATCTGGCCCTTGTACGAGGGATCGGTCAAAATCTCCTGGTAGCCGGTCATGCTGGTGTTGAAGACTACCTCTCCGTCCCTTTCGCCCCGCGCGCCGAATGAGGTCCCTACAAAGTATCTGCCGTCCTCAAGCGCGAGTATCGCATTCCTTCGTTCCATATTCCTCCGGTGTGCGCCTTTAGGTCAGACCTTGAATTTGACAATGTCAAATGTCAGGTCTGACCCCTATGAACATTCCGTTATGCAATCTCAGAACGCCACCCACAATGACGTGTATCGCCTGCCCCCTCAAGCGCCAGCCCTCGAACGGAGTATTACGGGACTTGCTCTCGAACAACCGCGAGTCGACGACAAGTTCGCGCTCCGGATCAAATATCGTAATGTCAGCCCTGGCGCCAAGCTTGAGTTCTCCCATCGGCAGGCCCAATATCCTGGCCGGAGCAAGCGCGAGTTTCACGATCGCTTCGGATAACGAAAGAACTCCCTCCCCCACCAGCTTCGTCATCACGAGCGACAGACACGTTTCAAGACCGATTATACCAAATGGAGCCTCCGGAAAGGGAGCATTTTTTTCGGCTTTCGCGTGCGGGGCGTGATCGGTGGCGATGGCGTCAATGGTTCCGTCGCGCAAGCCTTCCTTTATCGCTTCGACGTCTTTGGCGGTCCGCAGCGGCGGATTCATCTTGGCGTTCGTCCCGCAGGTCTTCACCGCCTCTTCCGTCAGGCTGAAGTAATGCGGGGCGGTCTCGGCCGTCACATTCACGCCGTCGCGTTTGGCGTCGCGAACGAGCGCGACCGAACGAGCACAACTGACATGCGCGATGTGGAGCCTCGCGCCGGTCTGCCGCGCCAGCTCAATATCGCGCTCGACCATCGATTTCTCCGCCTCGGCCGGCATGCCTGCATACCCGAGGGTCGCTGAAACCATTCCCTCGTTCATGCAGCCACCGCGCGTGAGGTCAGTATCCTCGCAGTGGGAGATCACGGGAATGTCGAAAGCCTTTGCGCGTTCGAGCGCCTCGCGAAACAGCCTGCTCGAGAGCACCGGCCGGCCGTCGTCGGAGAGGGCAACGGCGCCCGCCTCTCTGAGCTGGCCCGCATCGGTGAGGGTTTCGCCCTTGAGGCCGCGCGTTACCGCGGCAATCGGATATATGTGAGTCCATGCCGACTTGGAGGCACGGGTCTTGACGAATCTGACTGTGTCGGGATCATCAACCGGGGGGTCGGTATTGGCCATGGGCGCGAGCGCACAGAAGCCGCCCTTCACGCCGCTTCGGCTGCCGCTCTCGATCGTCTCCTTCGCCTCGCCGCCCGGCTCGCGCAGATGAGTATGCATGTCAACGAAGCCGGGAGCAACCACCAGGCCGCGCGCATCGATCTCGCGGGCGCCTGAGACGGAGATAGCCTCCTCAATTCGCGAAACGATCCCGTTCTCTATGAGAACGTCCAGAGCCGCATCGGTTCCGGATGCTGGATTGACCAGCCTTCCGTCTCGTATGAGTATCTTGTCAGCCATGCATGATCGCGCCCGCGGCCTTCTACAGCACCTTCACATTATAATCGTGGTAACTCGAGAACTTCTTCTGATAGTAGGTGCCGATCTTGCCGTCCATGTCGAACAGGTAAGCGATCAGCGCGGCCCTCACCCACATTCCGTTCCGCGCTTGTCTGAAGTACATGGCCCGTGGATTGCTGTCGATCTCAACCGGTATCTCCTGGTTGCGCGGAAAAGGATGCATGATGGCGGCATACCATTTCATGCGGGAGACCATGTCGCGGTTCAGATAATACTTGCCGGTATCCAGATTCTCGAAGAAGACCTTGTCTTCCTTGTTGTCGTGTTCATGCTGGATTCGGGTCATGTAGAGAAGGTCCACCTTATCTATTACCTCGTTAAGGTCATCAGACTTGTAGACCTTCACACCCTTGTTTATCAGTTTGGTTCTCAATTCGTCCGGCAGTTCCAGCTTCGGATGCGGCGGGGAGACAAAGTGCATGGTCACGTTGTTATAGAGCGCCAGCAAGTTGGCGAGCGAGCGAACGGTCCGCCCCCTGCCAATATCACCGCAGAAGCAGTAGACCTTGTTGTCAAGTCCTCTGGTCAGACCAGGATACTTTTCTCTGAGTTCGTCGAAACGATTCCACCTGGTCGAGTCCTTCGGAGAGCGGAACTGGAATGTTCTCTGAATCGTGTAGATGTCGAGCAGTGCCTGTGTGGGATGCTCATCGGCGCCAGCGCCGCCGTTAATTATGGGGACGTCGCGCTGGTTGAAATCCTCGAGATCGTTCATCAAGTACGCGCAGCACTCGGCAAAGTTGGGTATCTTGCTCCGCATTATGATGATATCGAAATAACTGCTGAACATGCGGACGGAATCGAATGGGGATTCGCCTTTGTACTCGGACGAGACCGACGGATCGCGAATCTCGTTGCAGGTGATCCCAAGAATCTGGCACGCGGCCATGAAGGAAAGGAATGTCCGGGTGGAGGCCTGCGTGAAATAGAGCATGGCCCTTTTGTGCGATAGCAAGCGGGACACATAATCGTATCCCTCCTTCATGCCACTGATGTTCTTGATCATGTCGGCCACGTTGGAGAGATGCTCGAGCAATTCCTTGTCAAACTGCTCCGAAAAAATGACGTGTTTGAGCCGCTCGTTGCTCTGAAATTCCGGAATCTTCATCATGATGGGCCTGTTGATTAATGATTCATACTCGTACAATTGCATCACGCTCCCGTTCGTCTTTGGTGTGAGTGTCGGGCTCCTTCAAAAAATCCCTAATCGCCCGGACCGGTAACTGGTCAAAAAAAAACCCTCACCCGAGGGTTAAGGCAACACGATATGTCCAGGCGGCCTTTCTGCCATTCGCTCCTCTCGGCCCTCCGCATCGGT
>CAZEBC010000049.1:18636-23062 GCA_964510165.1 uncultured bacterium | reverse complement strand
CGCGCGCATTCCTTAGCCCTCTCCGGGAGAGAGAGGGAAATCTTTTTTTTGCGAAAGGGCTTGCGGGATGGGGGTGGCGGGGACATAATCAGTTTTGGTAATGATTATCATTCCTAAGTGAGGCGATGGATAGTGGGTGCGCAGAAAGAGATGAAGATGACCAAGCAGCGGGAGGTCATCTTGCAGGAATTGAGGAACGTGACGTCGCATCCGGCGGCGGATGAGGTGTATGAGATGGTGCGGCGGCGGCTGCCGCATATCAGTATGGGGACGGTGTATCGCAACCTGGAGTTTTTGTCGAAGCATGGGCTGATTCAGAAGCTGGAGTATGGGGCGGCGCAGAGGCGGTATGACGGCAATGCGGCGAATCATTATCATGTGCGGTGCATTCAGTGCGGGCGCGTGGACGATGTGGAGGCGGCGTTGCTGCACGATATCGAGGAGAGGATTCGCGACACCAGCGAGTTTGAGATTCTGGGGCATCGGCTGGAGTTTGCGGGGGTGTGTCCGGAGTGCAGGAAACAAGTTTCGGGTCTCGGGTTTCGGGTTGAAGGATGGAACCACGGATTTGGATCACGAATCACACGAATTAGATGAATGGCACGAATCCGGATCAAGAATGATACGGATTGAACGAGTCACACGAGTGAACAACCTCTAATCAAGAAAGGAGAGCAGTATGGGACTCAGGGGAACACAGACGGAGAGGAACATCCTGACGGCGTTTGCGGGAGAATCGCAGGCGCGGAATCGCTACACTTACTTCGGAAGCCAGGCGAAGAAGGAGGGCTTCGAGCAGATTGCTTACATCTTCGAGGAGACGGCGAACCAGGAGCGCGAGCACGCGAAGCGGCTGTTCAAGCTGCTTGAGGGGAGCGACGTGGAGATTCAGGCGGCATTTCCGGCGGGCGTGATAGGGCCGACCGTGGAGAACCTGAAGGCGGCGGCGGGCGGCGAGAACTACGAGTGGACGCAGATGTATCCGTCGTTCGCGAGGGTCGCCGAGCAGGAGGGCCTGAAACTGATCGCGAAGATATTCGAGTCCATCGCGATTGCGGAGAAGCAGCATGAGAAGCGGTACCTGGCGCTGATGAAGAACATCGAGGCGGGAAAGGTGTTCAAGAAGGACACGCCTGTGGTGTGGCGCTGTCGGAATTGCGGATATCTGCACAATGGGACAGAGGCGCCGAGCAAGTGTCCGGCGTGCGATCACGAGAGGGCGTATTTCGAGTTGTTGGGGGAGAATTATTAAAAGGAGATAAATACGATTGTTCCGCAATCGTAGGGCTGCCCCATGTGGGCGCCCGGGCGGCCACGCAGGGCCGCCCCTACGAAAGGAGCGAATGGGTAGATGGATGTCGTGATGCTTTCACGGCTCCAGTTTGCGATGGCGACGATGTTTCACTTCTTGTTCGTGCCGTTGACGCTGGGGCTGTCGGTGCTGATCGCGATCATGGAGACGGCCTATGTGAGGACGGGCGACGAGGATTATCGCCGGATGGCGCGTTTCTGGGGCAAGCTGTTCCTGATCAACTTCATCACTGGGATAGTGACGGGGATCACGCTTGAGTTTCAGTTTGGGACGAACTGGTCGCGGTATTCGCAGTATGTCGGCGACGTATTCGGTTCGCTGCTGGCGATCGAGGCGACGGTTGCATTTTTCCTTGAGTCCACGTTTATTGCGGTGTGGGCGTTCGGTTGGAAGAAGCTCTCGCCCAAGGCACATGCGGTAGTCATCTGGCTTGTTGCCGGGGCCTCGACGATGTCGGCGCTTTGGATACTGATTGCGAATGCGTGGATGCAGCACCCGGTCGGCTATGTGATCCGGAACGGCCGGGCCGAGCTCGTGAATTTTCTTGAGGTTGTCACACAGAGTTTCGCGATTCATCAGATCGTCCATACGCTGAGCGCAGCGTATATCGTGGGTGGGTTCTTCGTGATGGGGATCAGCGCGTACCATATACTTCGCAGGCAGAACACGCAGTTGTTCCAGAAGTCGTTCAGGATTGCGCTTGTGTTTGCGTTCATTTTTTCGGTGGTCGAGGTAGTTCAGGGCCACATGCATGGGGCGGAGGTTGCGGAGAAGCAGCCGACGAAACTGGCGGCGATGGAGTCGCATTGGGAGACGCAGGAGGGCGCCTCGATGTGTCTGGTGGTGATTCCCGACGAGTCGAACGAGAAGAATACACTGGAATTCTGCCGGATACCGAACGCGCTGAGCATGCTGGCCTATCACAGCCCGAGTGCAACGGTGACGGGGCTGAAAGATTTCCCACATGACGAGAGGCCGCCGGTGTTGCTGACGTTTCTCTCGTTCCGCCTGATGGTCGGGCTTGGGTTCCTCTTTCCGGCGCTCATGATAATCGGAGTGCTGAGGCGCAACAAGCTGGAGGAGACGCCGCTGTATCTGCGGGTGATGTTGTATGCGATACCGCTGCCCTACATCGCGAGCCTGGCCGGCTGGACGCTGGCCGAGGTGGGCCGCCAGCCCTGGATCGTGTATGGACTGATGAAGACGAGCGATGCGGTATCGCCGATTGCAGCGTCGCAGGTGGCGGTGACTCTGGTGGCCTTCACGGCGGTGTACACGCTGCTTGGCATCACGGCCTTTTATCTCATTTTCAAGTATGCGCGAAGGGGGCCGGAACCCGCTGCGGTGATGGTCAGAGCGTTTGAACCGACTGTCGAGGTGGGAGGTCTCGAGAATGCTTGAAGCGATATGGTTTCTTCTGTGGGGCGTACTGTGGGCGGTGTACTTCATGCTTGACGGCTTCGACCTCGGGCTTGGCGCGCTGATGCCGGTCCTGGGGAAGAGCGAGTCGGACAGGCGGACGATTTACAATTCGATCGGCCCGTTCTGGGACGGCAACGAGGTATGGCTGTTGACGGCGGGCGGAGTCACGTTTGCCGCATTTCCGAGGGTGTACGCCGCGATGTTCAGCGGGCTGTATTCGGCGCTGATGCTGATACTGTTCGCGCTGATTATTCGGGGAGTGTCTGTCGGGTTCAGGGAAGAGGTCGAGAGCCGCGCGGCGAAGGCCGCGTGCGATTGGCTGGTTGTGTTCGGCAGCCTGCTTCCGGCCTTGCTTTTCGGCATGGCGTTTGCCAATATTTTTCATGGAATCCCGATTGACGGCGAGGGTATTTATCACGGGGGTCTGCTGACGCTGATTAATCCGTACGGGCTTGTCGGAGGAGCGTTGTTTCTGTTGCTGTTCCTGGTGCATGGCTCGTTGTGGCTGGCGGTGAAGAGCGGGGGAGAGTTGCAGAAGCGCGCCGGCGCATTGGCGGGCATTTTGTGGTATCCTTTGCTGGTGGTCGCCGTCGCATTCCTTGTCGCTACGTGGTTCGCGACCAGGCTGTATGATAATTACGTGGCGAGTCCGTTGCTGTTCGCGCTTCCGCTTGCCGCCGTGGTCGCGTTGTTGGGGACCAAGCTGCTCGCCCTCAAGAAGGCGTGGCTTGGCGCCTGGATTTCATCCAGCGCGACAATCGTTTCGGCGACGTTGTTCGGGGTTGTCGGATTGTTCCCGAACTTGCTGCCGTCGAGCCTCGATCCCTCGTTCAGTCTGACGGCGTATAATTCGGCGTCGAGTCCGCTCACGCTCAAGATCATGCTGGCGGTGGCGCTCGCGTTCGTGCCCGTGGTGATCGTGTATCAGACGTGGGCCTACATGTTCTTCAAGGGGAAGATGCATGGAGACGGCTCGCTTTACGGCGAGGGGTGAGGGCGGCACAGCGCGGCATCGCCGCAACCAAAGCTGCCTCACGTTGCCCTCTCCCACCGGGAGAGGGTTGGGGTGAGGGAGACAATCGCGACACGAACTCAATGAACTGACAGTGAATGGCACGGAGAGGAGGCCTTTCATGCTGAGCGGGAAGATGGCGGATGCATTGAACGCGCAGCTCAACGCGGAGCTTTACTCGGCGTATCTCTACATGTCCATGTCGGCCCATTTCCATTCGAAGAGCCTGTTGGGGTTTGCGAATTGGATGCGGGTGCAGGCTCAGGAAGAGATGGTGCACGCGCTGAAGTTCTATGATTTCATAAATGGGCGCGGCGGCCGGGTTCTGCTGGGGGCTGTGGAAGGCCCGCCGACGGAATGGGAATCGCCCGTTTCCGCCTTTGAGCACGTGCTTGAACACGAGCAGAAGGTCACCGGCCTCATCAATGACTTGGTGAATTTGGCGGTTGACGAGCGCGACCATGCGACCAATGCGTTTTTGCAGTGGTTTGTGACCGAGCAGGTGGAAGAGGAATCGTCGGCGAACGATATCGTGCAGAAATTGAAGCTCGTTGGCGGGCACGCGGGCGGGCTGTTCATGATTGACCAGGAGTTGGCAAAGCGCGTATTCACCCCGCCGGCTTCGGCGAGCCAGGCCTGACCGAGGGACGCACAGCGCGGCAGAGCCGCAACCGAACCAT
>CAZEBC010000049.1:10794-18536 GCA_964510165.1 uncultured bacterium | reverse complement strand
TACAGTTTCCGCAGGCGTAATCAATAGGTGAGGAGAAAATGGTGGGCAAGCAATGGAAGTGCACTGTGTGCGGATATGTTCATGAAGGCAACGAACCGCCGGACGCCTGTCCGTTGTGTGGAGCGCTGAAGTATCAGTTTGTCCTGATGGAGGAATTGCCGGGTGCGCTTGAGAGGCGCGTAAAGGAGGCGTTCGCGGGCGAATCGAAGGCGCACGTGCGCAATTTGGCGTTTGCGCAGAAGGCAGAGCAGGACGGCTTTCCGCAGATCGCGATGCTGTTCCGCGCCGTCGCGGAGGCCGAGCGGATTCACGCCGCCGAATACCTGAAGTACTTGGAGGGAGTCATCGGCGAGACTGAGGACAATTTGCAGAGAGCGTTTGAGAACGAGATCAAGGCGAATGTGGACATCTATCCTCCGCTCATCAAGGAGGCCTTGTCTCTGCAGCGAGATGATGTCGCGGGGAGCTTCAGCCGGGCAAGAGACGTGGAGGAGCGGCACGCGAGTTTGTACAAGGAAGCGCTGTCGTCCATGGTGTCTGAGGAAAATCCGGAATATTACGTCTGTCAGGTGTGTGGGTATGTCTTCAATCGGGAGACGCCCGACGCATGCCCGGTCTGTCGTGCGTCGAAGGAGAACTTCAAGCGAATTCAGTAGGTGCGGATTTACAGCCATAGGGGTCAGACCTTGACATTTGACAGAAGGTGACGCGGGCCATCGGTTGAATGAACATATGTAACTCCGCTATGTCAAATGTCATAGGCTCAGCATTTGCAAAGTATCGGCTCGTGTTCTGCGATTGGCGCGGGGAAAAATTCCATTCGTCTCTCTTTCCAGCGCATCCGCTTGTCCGTCGAGTAACATTAACAGTAAATTACCAGTGATGATTTCATATTGTCAAGCGAATCGCGACAGACAAGGACAGACAAGTGATGAATGCTGAATGATGGGTGATGAGACGTTCTGAGGCTCTGCGGTAGGTACCCCGCCGAATTCTACAACTAGCCGAGGTCTACTTTGAGGCCGAGTTCCTTGAGTTGTTTGGGGTCGACGGGGGCGGGCGCGTCGGTCATGGCGCATGTGCCCTTCTGGGTCTTTGGGAATCCGATGACTTCGCGGATGGACGATGCGCCGCACATGAGCATGACGACGCGGTCAAACCCCATGGCGATGCCGCCGTGGGGCGGCGCGCCATAGGACAGCGCCTCGAGAAAGAACCCGAACTTCTCGCGGGCCTCCACTTCGCCGATGTTGAGGAGCGCGAAGATTTTGGTCTGCAACTCGGGATCATGGATACGAATGCTGCCGCCGCCTATTTCGTTCCCGTTCAACACGAGGTCGTACGCCTGAGCGCGCACTTTGAGGGGGTCCTTGTCGAGGAGCGCGATGTCTTCCGCAAGCGGCGAGGTGAAGGGATGGTGCTCGGAGTCGAGCCGTTTCTCCTCTTCGTTGTAATGAAACAGAGGGAAATCAACAACCCAGGTGAACGCCAGTTTGTCTTTGGGAATAATTCCAAGTTCGCGGGCGAGCCTGACGCGCAGATTACCGAGAGCGTCATTGACGACTCCGGGCTTGTCCGCGACGAACATGATGTAGTCGCCGGGTTTGGAACCCATCCGTTCCGCGATTTGGTTGAGCTTTGACTCTCCCAGGAATTTCGCTATGGGCGAGGTCAGGCCCTCCGCCGCGTGATGGAGCCACGCCAGCCCCTTCGCTCCGAAAACCTTGACGTAATTGACGAGTTCGTCCTGTCGGCTTCGCGGGAATTCGCCGACGCCGGACACGCACATGGCTTTGACGCAGCCGCCCGATTCGACTGCGCCCTTGAACACCTTGAACTCGCTGTCTTTGACGATGTCTGAAACGTCCTTGAGTTCCATCCCGAACCTGAGGTCGGGCGCGTCCTTTCCGAAACGGGACATCGCGTCGGCGTATGAGAGCCTTGGCATGGGGGTCTCCAGCTCGACGCCGAGAGCCGCCCGATAAATCTCCTTCATGAGCCCTTCGGTAAGCGCGATGATCTCGTCGCGGGTGATGAATGACATCTCGACGTCTATCTGTGTGAACTCAAGTTGGCGGTCGGCGCGCAGGTCTTCATCACGGAAACACTTGACTATCTGGAAGTACTTGTCAATCCCGCCGACCATCAATATCTGTTTGAAGAGCTGGGGCGATTGCGGCAGGGCGTAGAATGTTCCCTTGCTCAGGCGGCTGGGCACAAGGAAGTCGCGCGCGCCCTCGGGCGTGCTCTTGGCGAGGACCGGGGTTTCGACTTCCAGGAAGCCGAGGCGATCGAAATAGTTCCGGGCCGCGATGGTGGCCTTGTGCCGGATGACAAAGTTCTTTAACATCGTGGGCCTGCGCAAATCGAGATAACGGTACTTGAGGCGGATTTCCTCGCTGGCGTCAATCTCGTCCTCTATGACGAACGGCGGCGTTTCCGCGCGGTTCAGCACGGAGAGCGAATGAGCGAATACCTCCACTTGGCCGGTCGCGAGCTTGGGGTTGACCGATTCCTCCGGTCGGAGCTTCACCGTGCCCGTGACGGCGAGGACGTATTCATTTCGAAGAGTTTGAGCCAGCTCATGCGAAGCGGCGTCCACCTGCGGATTGAACACCACCTGCACGAGGCCGGTTCTGTCTCGCAGGTCTATGAATACGAGGTTTCCATGGTCACGTCTTCGGTGGACCCACCCGGCGAGCGTGACGGTTTTGTCCGCATGTTCGGACCTGAGCTCGCCGCAATAATGCGTTCTGGTGTAAGGGACTTGCAATTCTTATCTCCAAATTACTGTCGATTGGCTTCGGACAGTTTATGGCGCACTTCGCCAAGAGGCACGACCGATTCCTCTCCGGTGGACATATCCTTGAGACGCGCCGAGTGCTCGGCCAGTTCTTTCTCCGCGAGGATGAAAGCGAATCTGGCGCCGAGTTTGTTCGCAAGCTTCATCTGCGCTTTGAGGCTGCGCCCCTCATAATCGAATTCAACGAAGAAGCCCGCCTCTCTGAGTTGTATCGCGAGGAGCGCGGCTTCGCGGACGGCCTGTTCCCCGACCGAACAGATGAAAGCGTCGGGTCTCGCCTCGGGCGGGACCTCGATGTTCTCCCCCTGCAACGCCACGAGAGCGGCTTCGAGCCCTATCGAGAAGCCTGCCGCCGGGGTGGGCGGCCCGCCTATCTCTTCCACCAGGTTGTCATATCTGCCGCCGCCGCATATGGCGCTTCGAGCGCCGAGGGCGGGGTGCTGTATTTCAAAGACGGTCCTGGTGTAGTAATCGAGGCCGCGCACGAGGCGCCGGTCCAGCCGGTATTTGAGATTCGCCTCTTCCAGAAGCGCCTGAAGGGTTTCGAGGTGCTGCGCGCAGTCGCCGCACAGATACTGCTGGGTGGTCGGCGCTGCGGCTGCCAACCCCTTGCAGTTCTCAACGCCGCAGTCAAGCAAGCGGAGCGGGCTTCGGTCGAGCCGCTTGCGGCAGTCGTCGCACAGCATCGGCGCCTTGTCTGCGTAATAGGCTCGCAGCGCCTCGGCAAAGCGGGGCCGGTCCTTCGAGCAGCCGAGGCTGTTAATTATCAGCACGAATTCCCTGAAATTGAGTTTGGCGAAGAACGAGTATGAGAGATGGATGATCTCGAAATCCACCAGAGGACTTGCGGAGCCTATGGCCTCGGCGCCCATCTGATAGAACTGTCGGTTTCGCCCGGCCTGCGGGCGCTCGTACCGAAACATCGGGCCGATATAATAGAACTTGGCGAAGGGGCGCTGGGTGTAGAGTTTGTGTTCGACATACGCGCGGACAATGGAGGCGGTACCCTCGGGACGCAACGAGAGGCTTCGGCCCTTGCGGTCGGCGAACGTGTACATCTCCTTGGTGACGATGTCGGTCGATTCGCCGATGCCGCGCGCAAAGAGCTGGGTCTCCTCGACGAGTGGAGTGCGGACCTCGTGGTAGCCGTAACGCCGGAACAGTTGACGCCCGATGTCCTCAAGATATTGCCACCGACGGATATCGTCGGGGAGGAGATCATACATTCCGCGCGGGGCTGTGATGTTGGTCTTGCCCATTATTTCTTCTTGCGCGGGGTAATGGCGCGGTTGAGTTCTGCAACAAGGGTATCGGGGTCTACGCCGTGCATCCTGGCGCCGCGCTCGATGGATTCCGCTGATGCGCCTCCGCACCTGGTGCACGCATGCAGATACTTCTTGAGCACCGTCCGGCTGGAGGGGTAATTTCTCATGACTTCGGCAATTTTCATGTCTTTCGTAATCTTCATAATAGGAAACACGCCCGTTGTTCGTTCAAAAGGGATACGAGACGATTCCTCAGTTTCCGGCGTCGCGAGAGCGGCGCGGAGATATCCTGAAGGGCGCGCGGTCGACTCTTTAGGCCATCCCGAACAGCGTCGCTTGCATAATCGGATGGAATTATGTTACCCTAGTAAGCCGTTGGCAGAGTATACCATAGATAGCTGAAAAAGTAAAGCGTACACGGAGGTGTTGAAGTGGCAAGAGCTTGTGATATATGTGGGAAAAAATCAACGGTCGGCTACAACGTGAGCCATGCTCATAACAGGACGAAGAAGCGCTGGAAGCCCAATCTGCAGACCGTCAAGGTGGAACACGAGGGCAGTATCCGCACGATGCGCCTATGCACGAGTTGTCTGAAGGCCGGAAAAGCGGTAAAAACGTCGTAGGCGGCTGAAGCGGCCCGTCTGAGAGTCGCATGCGTGTGACAGGGCGTTGAGGTTGTTTTCTTTCTGAGGCTCGGAACTCCGCCGCACCGGCGGGAAACCCGGAAAGGGGGGCAGGGATGATTACATCGGCCTTGGTGTACAACGGGGTGAACCTGATTCTGGCCATCGCATGCCTGGTTTCGGCGATCCTCGCGTTCAAGTACATCCCCGATAAGCGCGGAAGGCTGTTGTTGGCTGTGGCGTTTGTGCTTATAATTCTGAGCAGCGGGATTCTCTCGTTTTGTCTCAGGGTTGCGAAGTTATATGAGTTGGCCGCCATAGGAGAGATGTTCCATAAAGCGCCGCCAGGTTCAGTTGAAAAGGTGAATTTTTACAAGTTTACCCTCTCGCGTGTGGGCAACGTTTTGGACCTCGTTGGGGTGGGCATAATGGTCGGTGTGAGCAAGAGATTGGTTTCACTGAAGGGGACGGGGACCAATAAAGAGGAAGGGGCGGAATGAGTCCAGCTCTTAGTTATACAATCGAAAACGGCTCTTACATTGTGATATGCATTCTCTGTTCTTACGGCGCGTACTTCCTCTATAAACGCGCCGCAAACACGCCGGGAGCGTATCTGATTTCAGTCGGGTTCATTATGTACGCAGTGTACGGTCTTCTCGCATTTGCCGTGCCCGGCTTCAACTGGAGCCTTCTTGACGCCTATGCGAAGCTGGCCACGCCAGAGCTTTCGACTATCGGTTACTTTGTGACGGTCCTGTTGCGTTTGGGTCTGGTCCTCGCGATAGTCGGCCTTTTCCAGTTGGGGCGCAGCCTGAAAGCCTGAACCGACATGTCGAAAAAAGCCGGAATACTTCTGGCGACCCTCCTGGTTCTGTTTCCATCCCCTTTGAGAGCACAAGAGAACCAATGCGACGGCGCCGTGGTGGATGTCATGCGCTCCGAACGCGCGGCCGATGTATATGTGTCCCTGGGCAAAGACGCCAACATTCGCGTGAGCGACTTTGGCAGGGTGTTTCGACGGCTGGAAGTCGTGGGTGAGACGCAATCCGCCGGAAGAGTTGATCTCTACGTCGGCCGGCTCCAGATAATAGACGTGCAGGATTCGGTTTCGATAGGCCGCATGATAGATTTCGCTCCGAGGGAGAAATATCCGCAGGTCCGATACGAGACGGTCATGGTCGGCGATTGCGTCGTGCTGGAGACACGGGCGGAAAGACCGGAGGCGGCTGCCCCGACCGCAGTCGAGGTTCTGCCGGGCAGCCCGTCCACGCAAGTCAAGCCTCCTGAAGACGTTCCTCCCGTCCGTCGGCTCATTCCGACAAAGGTCCTCTTCGAAACCGATTCGGCCCGAATTTCAGATGAGTGGCAGGAAGAACTCAGCCAGCTTGCGACATTCATTCATAACGAGAAGCCCGCGAGAGTTGTCGTTGAAGGCCATGCCGACGCCACAGGAACGGAATCCCACAATATGCGACTCTCCGAGCGGCGCGCGCGCGCAGTAGTTGACTACATGGTGGAACGGTACGGGATTGAGAGAAGCGTTTTTGACATCAAGGCATATGGTGAAAGCGCGCCGATCGCCTCGAACCAGTCTCCTGAAGGCCGCCAGGAAAACCGGAGAGCGAGCGTAACCGTACTCGTTGAAGTGACGCCGACAGTGGGAGTTCCGGCTCAGACTCCGAGCGCCTGGCCTCCGCTTGTTGAGCCGGAGAGACTCTTGCCCGAAGATGTTGAGATTCCGGTGCTCCCATTTGCGCCAGCCGACGAACCCAAAAGTGGAAACTAGACGCTTCCAGGGTGTGCGAATAAATTCGCACTTACGGAATTACGGACGCTCTCACTGCTTGGAGAACTTGGTCACCAGGACGAGACATCCGTCCTGGCTTTCAAAGGGACCGTGGGCCATTCCGGCGGGCGTGAAATAGTACGTGCCTTCGCTGTAATCCTTCCCCTCAATGCTTAGCGTGCCTTTGAGCAGGTAGAAGACCTCATTCAGAGGCTCATCATGACGCTCGAGCGTTGCTCCGGGCGGCACGTCGAGCAGGATGGTATAGGTGCCGCTCTCCATCTCGGAGGGGAACACCTTCATCTTCACATTTGGGTATGGCCCGTCCACCCACTCAAGGTCTCGCGCGTTCGCAAATATCCTCTTCATCCTGACCCCCTGCGTCACTCTGATCCGAAAGCTAACCCTCGGTTAACTATGTCACTTGGAAAGGGAACAATCAAATCCTGCCGGGTGGCATATCAACAGACGAGCCGCAGGTTGCGCGTTCTAGAAGGAGAAGAAATCTTCCTTGAACTCAGGGTTCAGGGCGATGTCGGACCACACCGCAAGGAGTTCGTCGCCGTTTGGCATCTGAACCTTCTTCTTGAGCAGTATCAGCTTGTCGCTTTCCAGCCAGGTCTGGTCAATAAATCCCTTGTCGTCCGCCTGAGTGATGAGAAGTTGCTCGCCGCCACGGATGACTTCCACCCGGAAAGAGGAACACTCGTCGAGCTTGTCCATGGTCTCCTCCAGGATGGTCCCGCAATCCGATTTCGTGAAATGCCTGTCCCACAGGCTGAACAGGCGGCGGTCTTCGGGTTCCAGGGTAATCGGAAATATTGAAAGCAACCCTTCGCGCCTTCCGCGTATTGTGCCGTCCTCGCGGAGGATCACCGTACTGCCTTCCTCCTTGCCTGCCTCCACATACATGCGCACCAGGTTCGGCTTCTGGTAGTAAAACACGTACTGCTTGTCCTGGACGTCGTCGCCCTTCGTCAGGTGGAGCTTGAGCCTGCATTTGTAAGAGCGGAGGCTCTCATAGTTTTCTATCGCCGTGGACAGAAGCTGTTGGACGGTCGTCCTCTCCGCGGCTAAAAGGTCGGAAAAGCCGGTACAAATGAGGACAAAACTGATCGAAATGAAGCCTGCGACCTTTGCGAATGACAGCCGCTTTGGATTCGATTTGAAACGTTTGCTCCGTGACACTGTGCACTCCTGCTGTCGTCAAACAGAAATCATGATTTGCTTCATGCAGAGGGATCGAGAAAGGCAACACAACTGAG
>CAZEBC010000049.1:3029-10694 GCA_964510165.1 uncultured bacterium | reverse complement strand
TGTGCGCGGTTATCGGCGGACTAATTGGCATCTCCGTCTTGGGAAAGAAAGCCACGGTGAAACCGCCCGACTGGGAGGCCTACCTGGCGGCAAAGTTGAAACAACTGAACATTCCAGAGGCCGAGCCGCAAGCCGAACCCGCCGAAATAACGGACCAATATCTGCTCGAGGGGGGCGAGCATTATAATCATCATTGCGCGATTTGCCACGACCTGGAGGGCGACGCCGACTCCGAACTCGCGAAGGCTTTCTATCCCCCAGTCTCGGACCTGACCGAGGAGCGAGTGCAGAACTATTCCGACAGACAGCTCAAGTGGATCGTGCAATATGGCATCCGGTATACGGGCATGCCGGGCTGGGACAAGATCGTGGACCCCCAAGACCAGTGGAAGATCGCCCGTTACGTCCGCGCGCTTGGGGACCCTGAGCGGGCATCCGGACTTGAGGAATTGCTGAAGGAGCGCGGTTTCTGGAAGGTGGGCCTCCCCTTGGAGCATCATCACGAAGAGGGTGAGCAACACGAACACCTCGCGCCCGAAGCTGGCGAAGCGTCCCACGGAGAGCATGCCCATCCGCCCGAGGAACACGCGCACGAACACGGTGGGGAAACCAGCGCCGGCTCGATGTAACCGAAGGTTGTCTGGGGACACTTCCAAATCCCTCACCCTGCCCTCTCCCACCGGGAGAGGGTTGGGGTGAGGGAAATTATGGTGTCCCCGAATAACCGCTCACCCGTTCCGTTTCTTGACGCTATATCGGAAGCTTTGTTACAATCAAGGTGACCATGAAGCCGTCAGCGAACCATACCCTCCGTTCGTGCACCCATGCAGAAACTTAAGCCGGCCACGGTATTCGCGTTGCTCATCGTCGCAGTCGCGCTGGCGTATTGCAACTCACTCACGGTGGACTTCATCTATGACGATTACGCCTTCGTGACCAACAATGAAGCCATACGGACGCTGCCGCCGCTCTCGAAGTTTCTGCTCGACCCGGCAGCGTTTTCGCAGCCGGTCAGCTATCACGTGTACAGGCCTGTGGCTTCGTTCACGTTCGCGCTCAATTATGCCGTGAATCGCCTCGAACCTGCGGGATACCACCTCGTGAATCTCCTGTTTCATTCCCTCAATGCGTTTCTCGCGTTTCTCGTGCTACGGCGGATTGGGACCGCGCCAACAGGCTCGTTTGCAGGGGCATTGATCTTTGCGGTTCACCCAGTCCATACCGAAGCGGTGACATGGATATCGGGCCGTGGGAACGTGTTGTTCCTCTTCTTCTTTCTTCTTGCATATCTCCTGTACACACAGGCGGAACTGGTTTCCGGGAGGCGCAGGGTTCATCTTGTCGCCGGGGCCGTAGCGGCCTACGCGATTTCGCTCCTGTCCAAGGAAATGGCCCTGCCGCTTCCGCTCCTTTTGTTTGGGCATGACCTTTATTTTAGTCGCGAATCGACAAGGGCGGAATGGGCGCGCAGGCTGCGATTGTATGCGCCGTTCGTAGTGGTCGGAATCTGCTACCTCTCACTGAGAGCGTTCGTGCTCGGGAAGGTTGGACAGGTGGAATACCACGGCGGCAGCGCATGGACCACATTCCTGGCGATGCTCGAAGCCGCTGCGATATATGTCCGCCTGCTGTTTGTGCCGGTAGGATTGTCTCTGTCGCGACACTTCCAGCCGCACAACTCGCTGTTTGACCCCGCGGTCTTCCCGGGTTTCTGCCTGGTATTGGGCATGGTCTGCGCGGCGGTTCTCATGTTCCGGCGCGCGCCGCTTCTTTCCTTCGCCTTTTTCTGGTTCGCGGTCGCGATGCTGCCGGTCTCCAACATGATACCGGTGAACGCGATCGTTGCCGACAGATTCCTTTATGGCCCCTCTGTCGCTTTCTCCATCCTGGCAGGCCTGGCGCTCAGCGCGACGACTGCATCCAATTCAAGGCGAACATTCGCGTACGCCGCGATGTCCCTGATCGTGTTCCTGCACATGATGCTTGCAACTGCCCGCAATAACGAGTGGAAACACGCCGAAGTGCTGTGGTTGAAGACCGCGAGGTTGTCGCCTACCAGTTTTGTTGCGTTTAATAATCTTGGACTGGAGTATATGAAACGGGGACGGATACCCCAGGCCATCGAGGCTTTGAACAGGGCCGTGGAGCTGCGGCCCGACCTTGTTGAAGCTCACGTCAACCTCGCCCGGTGTTACTCGAGTGCCGGACAGATCGACCGGGCCGTCAGACATTATCAGACCGCCATCGACCAAATCCAGGACAACTCCTCGCTGAAACATGAACTGGACGCGCTGCTGGGGCGGGGAAAAATTTCTCGTTGACAGTGCCGATGGGCTATGTTAGTATAAACGTACAAAGGAGTTAGGATGATGATTCCCTTCGGGTTGCAACATTCCGTATCAAAGCCAGACTGGAGCAAGTTTTAGTGAATTTATTTCACTATAAAGAGGGCGCGCTCTTCTGTGAGGAGACGTCGGTTCGCAAGCTGGCCGACGACGTGGGCACTCCGTTCTATCTCTACAGCCGCAATACGATCCTCCGGCATTTTCATCGGCTGGACGAGTCACTTGCGGGAATCGACCACATCATATGCTATGCGCTCAAGGCCAACTCCTCGCTCGCGATATGCAAGCTGCTTTGCGACGCCGGCTCGGGGGCGGAAATCGTTTCGGGAGGGGAACTGCAGCGCGCTCTTCGCGTGGGATTCTCCCCAAGCAGGATTGTTTTCAACGGCAACGGGAAGACGGCAGACGAACTGAGATTAGCGATCAAGAGCGATGTCTTGATGATCAATGTCGATTCAAAGAGCGAACTCAACCTGCTTGACCGGATTGCCGGAGAATTAAGCCGAAAGGCGCGGGTCGCCCTCAGAGTCAATCCCGATATCGATCCTCGGACGCACCCGTACATTTCGACCGGTCTGAAGGAGAACAAGTTCGGCATCGCGATCGAACGCGCGGTCGAGTATTATCAAGAAGCTCGCGAGTTATCCAACATCGAAGTTGTCGGCGTTCACAAGCACATCGGTTCCCAGATTGTGCAACTCTCGCCATTTGTCGAGAGCTTGCAGAAGATGATGTCGCTCGTGGATGAATTGAAGCGGTTGGGCTTTGCTCTTCGATATCTCGATATGGGCGGCGGCATCGGGATCACATATGACAATGAACAGCCCCCATCATTTGAAGAGTATGTCGGCGCCGTTCGCCCCATGATCGAGGCTTCGGGCCTGACGCTCATCGTGGAGCCCGGCAGGGTCCTGGTGGGCAACGCGGGCATATTGGTGACAAAGGTGCTCCATGTGAAGAGCGCAGGCAACAAGACTTTTGTCGTGGTCGATGCCGCGATGAATGACCTGGTCAGACCGAGCGTCTATAAGGCATATCACAAGATAATCCCGGTTGAAGAGCGCCCCGAGCGGGGGCGCATCGTGGCGGATGTGGTTGGGGGCATTTGTGAATCCACCGATTTCTTCGCTCGTTCGCGCGAACTCCCCGAAGTCCGATCGGGAGAGTTGATTGCAATATTGAGCGCGGGCGCGTATGGCTCGTCAATGTCGTCGAATTATAATTCCCGGCCGCTGATCCCGGAGATCATGGTGAACGGGACTGACGCAAGAGTCATACGCCGCCGCCAAACGTTCGAGGAGATGATCGCCCTGGAGTCGTTCTGACTGAGACCTGGAAAGGCTCGTCATGGTTGACAAACAGGCTCTGTACGAAGAAAAGAAGTTTCTGGAGGCTCTCAGGAAAATAGCGCCGGGGACACCGCTTCGCGAGGGGCTTTCCTACATCATCCAAGGCAACATAGGCGGTCTCATTGTCATCAGCAGCAGCCCGAAAGCGCGAGCGCTCGCCGAGGGCGGCGTCAAGATCAATGTCCCCTTTCAGCCGACGCTGTTGTACGAGCTGTCCAAGATGGACGGCGCCATCTTCCTCGACAAGGACGTCACTCGTATCATCTCCGCCAATACGTTCCTGGTTCCCGATGAGACCATCTATTCGGAAGAGACGGGCACGCGGCATCGTGCCGCCCAGCGGTTCGCCAAGCAGACCGGCGAGATCGTGATAGCCATCTCCCAGCGGCGTTCGACCGTCACGCTGTACGTCGGCGAGATCAAGCAGGTGATGGACAGCATAGCCACCCTCCTCAACAAGGCCTCGCAGGCGCTGCAGACTCTCGAGAAGTACAAGGCCACGCTCGACCGCCTCCTGGTGGAACTCAGTGTGCGCGAGTTGGAAGACCTGGTGACCATCTATGACGTGACGAGGACCGTGCAACACACCGAGATGGTGCTCCGAATAGTCAAGGAGATAAAATACTACATCGTGGAATTGGGCGTCGAAGGACGCCTCCTCGAGATGCAACTGAGGGAACTCGAGGAGAGCGCGAACGAGGGGATGACCGTTATTCGCGATTATTACCGCGACAAAGAGATTCGAAACGAGAAGGACGTGCTCGGCCGGCTCAGCAAGTTCTCATCGAAGGAGTTGCTCAACCTGGGCAACGTCTCGAATGCCCTCGGATACGGACTGAACATCAGCGCAGTCGATGAATATCTTGTTCCCAGGGGGTACAGAATCCTGTCGAAAACTCACAGGCTTCCCCGGCCGGTTATCGAGAACCTCGTTAATACATTCAGCAACCTGCGGACCATAATCCAGGCGCCCCGCGAAAAGCTCGTAGCGGTCGAAGGGATGGGCGACGTCAGAGCCGAGAAACTGAAAGAAGGCCTGAAGCTCCTTCGCAATCAACTCATCTTTGACCTTCGTTGAATCGAGGCGGTTTCATAATAGGTGAACGGAACCAGTGTGAATCCCCCGCGCCAGGCCATCCGCAAGACGCTCGTACGGTTTCTTTCCGACTTCGCCAGCGAGAAAGGAATCGGGTCATGGAAAGAAACCCGGCGCAAAACGGGCGGCACCCCAAGTAAGCCGTTTCCCTCGCCTGACCTCGCATGGATGGATGCCGCGCGAGAGGTCGGGAGATTCTATATCTTCCCTGAGTCGCCCGTGTTGAAGCGGCTTTCCGTGGGGACCGAGTCGGCCTCAAGCGCAATTCTGTGGGCGGACCCTTCGGACAACCTGGGCATCATCGAGCCGTCGCGCCTGCTTGGCTTTTTGCGCGAGAATTCCAAGTCGGTCCCTCAAGAGGAAATGCTCTCATTAGCGGCTGAGCTACCCTCGGATGCTTTGCCATCTCCCGAATTCCAGTTCAAGGCGAAAGTTGTCAAGAACCATCAATTCGTGAAGGACCACTTTTCGTTGCGCGTTCGCGCTGGCCTCATTCACAGGCCGGCGCCTGGCCAATTCCTGCAAGTTATGTGTGATCCATCTCCGCACGTCCAGAGATCGGGGTACCGACTGATTTCCTACGACGAGCGGAGACGGCCGAAACTGGAGGGGATCGAACTGCGCGCTCGTCGTCCGTTTCTCAGGAGACCTTTCAGCATAGCATCGTACGGGCCATCGAGCCGCGTTTCCTTTGTCGAATCCCGCAAACTCGGAGCGGAGTGGTATCATCTGATCCACTGGCTCAATCCCGAAATGGAGATAATCTACCGTCGGCTTCCTGAAGGGCCGGGCACGCAAGCTCTTTCGAGGTACCAGCCCGGCGACTCGATTGACATTGTCGGCCCGCTCGGCAAGGGTTTTGCGCTTTCCCCGCTCCCACGGTTGGCGCTGCTGGTCGGCGGCGGGATAGGCGCGCCTCCATTGCTGTTCCTGGCGGAGGAGCTTGTGCGAAGGAATGTCGAGGTGAAGGTGTTCCTGGGCGCTCTCACCAGGTCGAGGGTCCCCTTTCCGCTTCGAGGAAAGGCTGACGCGCGAGTGGCGAGGTTCGAGCGGATCGGTCTCACACCGATAATCAACACGGACGACGGAAGCGCGGGCCGCCCTGGTTTGGTCACGGACGCGCTCCTGCAATACCTCTCGCGCGATCCCGTATCTGACGGAGGAGCGAGGATATTCGCCTGTGGTCCGCGCTCGATGCTGGCCGCGCTCGACGGAATCGCCAACCGCTTCAACCTGCCCTGCGAGGTACTTCTCGAGGAGAGAATGGCGTGCGGTTTCGGAGCGTGTATTTCCTGCGTGTGCGCCGCCAAGCAGCCGGGACAGGTAGTGCGTTATACGCGGATTTGTACGGAAGGGCCGGCATTTGACGCGAGAACGGTGATGTGGTATGCATGATATGCCAAGCATGATGGTAAACGTCGGCGGCATCGCAATGAAGAACCCGGTGATGACCGCCTCGGGCACATTCGGGTACGGTCTCGAGTTTGCAAAGTTCATAGACCTTTCCCGATTAGGCGCGTTTGTGACGAAGGGGGTCTCGAATCGGCCATGGCCGGGCAATCGCCCCGCCCGCATCGTTGAGACGCGCGCCGGGATGCTCAACTCGATTGGCCTGCAGAACGTCGGAGTGGACGCCTTTATCGAAGAAAAATTGCCGAAACTCAGGAAACTGGACACGGCGATTATCGTGAACATCGTCGGGCGCGAGATCGATGAATACGTGCTCGTCGCAAAGAAACTGGCCCAGTGCGAACAGGTGGCTGGCATCGAGCTTAACGTCTCATGCCCGAACATCAAGCAGGGCGGAATCTCATTCGGCCAGAATCCCAACCTGTGCGCCGAAATCACGCAGGCTGTCAAGAACGCCGCGCCCGAAAAGCCGCTTATCGTGAAGCTGACGCCGAATGTTTCCGATATCTCCGCGATCGCGCTCGCCGTCGAGCGCGCCGGCGCTGACGCGGTCTCGCTGATAAACACGCTTACCGCAATGGCGATAGACATAGAAACGCGCAGGCCCGTTCTCGCCAACGTGACGGGCGGGCTTTCCGGCCCGGCCATCAAGCCGGTCGCTTTGCGGATGGTGTGGCAGGCCGCCCGTTCGGTTAAGATACCCGTTATCGGGATAGGCGGGATTTCATGCTGGCAAGACGCCGTCGAATTTCTTATAGCCGGCGCGACGGCGGTCGCCGTCGGCACCGCGAACTTCATAAATCCGAAGGTCTCGATCGAGATAATAGAGGGCATCGAACAGTACCTTGTGAAGAATCAGATGCGCGATGTGTATAAACTGATAGGAAGCCTGGTCACCGATGAGCCTGCCCCCAAGAGAACGCTTGATTGTTGCACTTGATTTTCCGAGCGCCGATGAGGCGCTGCGGTTCGTCGAGAGAATGGGAGAGGCGGTGGTCTTCTATAAGGTGGGCCTCGAACTATTCTCGGCGGCCGGTCCCGAGATCGTCAGACAATTGAAGGCGGCGGGAAAATCCGTCTTCCTCGACCTGAAGTTCCATGATATCCCGAATACCGTGGCCGGAGCGGCCGCGAGGGCGGTGGCTATGGGCGCCGACATATTCAACGTGCACGTGATGGGAGGCGTGGCCATGATGCGCGCTGCCGCCACGGCGGCCTCTGAGACGGCTCAGCGACTTTCCTGCAACCGACCCGCGGTAATAGGGGTGACCGTGCTGACCAGTCTCGACCGGGAGGCGCTCGAGCGGGAAGTTGGAGTGGCTCTTCCTGATGGAGTTGGCGGGTATGTTGCGGCGAAAGCGCGTCAGGCCAAGGAGGCCGGTCTCGACGGCGCCGTTGCCTCTCCCCGGGAGATTCATGATGTGAGGTCGGAGTGTGGCGACGAGTTCCAGATAATCACGCCGGG
>CAZEBC010000049.1:0-2929 GCA_964510165.1 uncultured bacterium | reverse complement strand
GGAGTCGGATCGTCGTTGAGCATCGAATCGAATCGAATCCGGGCAAGCTGCACACGCTCCACATTGATCTGGAAGGATTGATTCACACTCATCACTCATCACTCAGCGCTCATCATTCGCGGAACGGAGAAGAATGAGCACATTGACCTCTAAGGAAGTAATTGAGTTGTTCGAGCAAAAGGGGGCGCTGCTGACGGGTCACTTTCAACTGACGTCGGGCCTTCACAGCGAGAAGTACCTGCAGTGCGCGCTGGTGTTGCAGTATCCCGACCTCGCCGAGCGCATGGGCGCCGCGTTGGCCGAAAAGTTCTCCTCCTCCAAAATGGACTGCGTCATCGGCCCCGCGATAGGCGGAATAGTGCTTGCGCAGGAGGTCGCTCGCGCGCTGGGCGTCAGAGCCATGTTCTCCGAACGGGAGTCGGGGTCAATGACTCTGAGACGAGGCTTCACCCTGAAGGAGGGCGAGCGCGCGCTCGTGGTGGAGGACGTAACCACGACCGGCGGCTCCGTCAAGGAAGTGCTTTCCGTCATTGCCCGAATGGGAGCAAAGGCGGTCGGCGTCGGCGCGATGATAGACCGGAGCGGCGGCGAGGTCGAGTTCGGTGTCCCGTTCAAACCGCTCGCGCGGCTGCGAGTGTCCACGTTTCGCGCCGAGGGATGTCCGCTGTGCAAGCGAGGCGTGCCGCTCTACAAACCCGGCAGTCGCAAGTAGGCGGCGGAACCAGTGTCATGAGTGAGTATCCCGAACAGTATCGAAAGAACACGACCCTTGCCGACGGCACGGAGGTGTTTTTTCGTCCGATCAAACCCGAAGACGATTGCCTGCTTCTCGAACTGTTCAATTCGCTCTCCAAAGAAACCATCCACCTGCGCTTCTTCTCGGGCTTGAAATATATGCCGAAAGAACAGCTTGAGAAGATGACGCACATAGACTATGCGAAGCAGATGGCCATAGTCGCCTTGGTGAATGAGCACGGACGGGAAAGAATGGTGGCGGTCGGACGCTACAACCTGGACAAGGACAACCCGGACGAAGCCGAGTTTGCGATCGTGGTCCAGGACGATTATCAAGGGCGCGGCATCGGCACCGAGGCGCTTCGACAGCTTGCGCACGTGGCCAGGCTCCAGGGCGTGCGCGTGATCACAGGCTACATCATGAATGAGAACGCGCGCATGTTCTCGGTGTTGAAGAGAAGCGGCCTCAAGATGACCAGGAAACTCTGGGACAGAGGCGTGACGCGCGTGGATATTCCGATTGATGAGAACCTGCAACTCCTCTAGCCCGGTGCTGAACGGTCCCCGCCCATACATCATTTCCGCAGCCTTCCTGACGCTGGCCATAATTGCCCTTGACCTCTTGTTCTATCCCCAGACGCTTGAAGACGCCTTCATCACCTTCCGATATTCGAAACATCTGGCGGAGGGCTACGGCTTCGGCGCTTGGAACGTCGGCGGGCAGAAGGTGGAAGGCTACACCAACTTCTTGTGGATGCTGATGCTGGCGGCCGGGCCGCCGCTCGGGATATCAGTGCTCACTCTCGCCAAAGCTGTGGGCCTGTTCTGCCATGTCGGCCTCAGCCTTACCCTCCTGCTGTTTCCTTTATTCAGAAAGCCCGAACTGACCGAGCCGGATACGCTCGCGTCCGGGGACCGGGACATCTTCACGATGGCGGCTTTCGTGTCCGCCCTGTACCTTCCGATGGCGTGGTATGCAACCTCCGGCATGGAGACGCTCGGGTTTGCGATGCTTGTCGGTCTCTGCCTCCTTGGGCCATTCATGACGACGGGCGCGCTCCTGCCGGTCAGTGTCAGCGTGTTGTTGGTGCTGATGCGGCCCGAGGGCCTGCTCGTCGCCCTTGCGTGCAACGGGTTTCATCTGTGGCGGCGCCGCCGATTCAACCTCCCTTTCCTGCCCGCTTCGGGCGCCCCGTTGGCCTGTCTCGTCACGGTGATGCTTCTGACATGGTTTCGGATGAAGGTCTTCGACGACATTCTTCCCAATACGTATTACGCAAAAGTGGCTGGAGCTGGCCGCCTGCACATCCTCTTCGGCAAAGCTTACCTCAAGGACTGGTTCAGGGCGCACACGCTGTGGATTCCTCCGCTGCTGGCGGCCCTCGCGCTGTTCCTCTGGAACACATGGAAACGAGGACTTCGGACAACCGGCTTTCTTGCATTTCTCCTTGTGTTCACGGTCGGATATCTCGCGTACATCATTAAGATGGGGGGCGACAATCCGGCGGCCCTGCCGTTCTGGCGACACATCGCGCACGTGATGCCGGTCGTGGGGATTCTGCTTGCCGCCGGGCTCTCGGCGCTGACCCCTCGCACTCGAGCGGTCAGATACATCCTTCTCATCGGAATAGTCGCCTTCGCCGACATGAACATGTTGTACGTCGAGAATCAGCGCATGCTGAAAGACGCACGAACGGGCATGATCAATTATCCAAGCTTGACCCATGCTCCCCCGAATCAGTACATCCAGTGGATCAAACAGCATGTGGAGTCCAACACGACCATCGCTACGGCCAGCGCGGGCGAACTTCCTTACACCGTCGATTCCGTCTTCATAGACATGCTGGGATTGAACGACCGCGACATCGCGCATACCGGCAGATTCGACCCACATGGGCCGGTCGATTCCAAAACCAACATGGACTCCGTCCTGAGGAGACGCCCCGACATAATCGAGGGGTATTACTCCGGGCTCGCAATCAAGCAGGGTCTGCCGATGGAAAAGATCGTCACCTACCGCCCGCAAATGGCCTACCAGATGTTCGAGCATCCGATCTTCCAATCCGAATACCTGTTTCTGATGAATGGGCCGTACGAGCATATGGACCGCGCCCTTTTCCTGCACGCTTCATACTGGAGCCGCCATCCGCTCAAGCGGCAACTGGAATGCGTTCCCGTCACCAGGACCACACTG
>CAZEBC010000048.1:0-23153 GCA_964510165.1 uncultured bacterium | reverse complement strand
ATCAAGAAATCGAACAATGCTACCGAAAACTCTTCGGCGCTTCGCCGCATCAGGACTAGGTTCGCCAACGACCAGTCACCTTGGCTCACTTCAGGCCCTCAGGATGCGGCAGAGTTTGTACATCAACGGTGAGGATGGAGGATATGCTGCTTCGCGGGATATAAGTGTGCTGGATGTTGCTGTTCTCGGAGAGGGGGATGAGAAAAACGCCCGGCGAGTCGCCGGTGACCTTGTATTTCTTGTGGACAAAGCCTTTGAGCTTCTCTTTGTTTTCGAGTTCGACGACGACAGCTTTTCTCGGCCTCTTCCTGACGCAGGAAAGCGAGCGAGGCAGCAGGGAGAGGGTGCGCTCGCTTTCGTCGCGATAGAAATGCACGTAGGCGACGTCCTCGAAGCGGAGGGTGAGGAACTTCTCTTTTCGAGTGGTGGTGTGGGTCATGTAGAACACGCTTTGTCCAAGGTCCCAGTATTCGAGGATGCCGTCATGGACGGCGTGGTTCTTCATATGGACTTCGACCTGGTTGTGGAGTTGGGTGTCAATAAACTGGAACTCCAGCGTGCCGAGTCGGACCACGTCCTTGTCAATGAGTTGCCGTGTTGCGGTCGCGGGTTCGCCGTTAATCATGAGCTCGGCATCGGGGCCCGGCTCGATGTATATCCTGGTGGGAAGCCTCCTCCTGCCCGCCCATATGCAGCAGTGAACCGGCTGGAGCGAGGAATGGGATACGTGGATTGCGCTCGTGGGGTCGTTGCCGATCTCGATGATAAGCTTGTCGGTTTGGCGAGAAACGGCTGCCAGGTCATATGAGCGTTCTCCCCTGTAAGAATCCCCTTTGAATATGATCCGGCCAGTGGGCCGGGCACGCAGGGGTTTCAGCAGTTTTGTCTTGATTGCCCTTTGCCGCACAAAGCTGACGAGCTTTCTCTTGGCCTTGTAGAGAGGGCCGTTCCTCCTGAAGAGCAGGTACGCGGTGACGATGCCGGCTGTGGCTGCGCCCGCGATGATGAGGGCCAAATACGGGAACGAACGCGCGTTGAGCACATGAAGCTCGATGTAGTCTCTCGAGAATTTCACGTTGGGATCGCGCGAAAGCAACACGATTCGGCCAAAGAACTCTTTGGCGGATGTGCGTTCGAATTCGGCCCGGCAGCCGACGGAGACAACGAGGTTTCTGTCCATCCATTCGGTGGACGATTCGTCCAGTTTGACGCTGACTCTGATTCCCCGGGGCAATTGGATATCGGGTTCCGCCGACAGGATATCTTTTGCGAAGTCGATATTTTCGAGCCGCGCGCCTCCGAGCAGCGCCCTCTGCCAGCGGTTCCACTCGAACAGAGTCTCATAGCCGTTCTGGCTCGGGGTGACGGGGTATTGCTGCACCAGAGTCTCGCCGGCCATGATGGGCCCGATTGTCACAGTCTGAGAGATGGGGACGAGGAAGAGCGTTTGTTCCGGCATGGGAGTCGGCAGCATGGGAGTCTTGTTTGCAAAACAGACGGAATAGGTGTCGGCGGGCAACTCGTAAGGTCTGAAGGAAACCCCGGGCCGGGGCAGCATCTCGGCGGCGCCTGAAAGGACTGCGGCGTAATGCCAGCGGTTGGCCTTGTTGAAGTGGACCCTGAGGATGGTGCCCTTGACGACGGTCGAAGCGACTGACGACCGGACTTCGTAGCGGACCGACTTGTCGGGCGGCACGCCGACGGCGTTCCATAAGGTTCCGGACTCGAGGTCCAATACGACTGAAGCGGACCGCTTAACGAGCATCCCTTCAAAGGCTGCGATTTTCATCTCGCTGTTTTCATCGAGGCCGGCGCGCCCCACGTGTCCGAACCGAATGATGACCCGTCCTCCCTGCCGAGTGGCGATGCGGTCGCCGGAGACCAGGATGGGATGGTTGAGGCTGGAAAGCGGTTCCCACTCTTTTCCCCTCTTCAGGATGACATCGCCTGTCGCGTCAACTATCTCGGCCTCGAAGAATTTCCAATCGGTCGGATTCTCGATGATGTTGCCGACAATCTCACCCTGGCTGAGTTCGGAGGAGCGACTGATCATTTCGACGTCAAACACGTCGCCCTTGTACTTTTCGACCAGGGCGAGCAGTTCAGGGTCCACCTGTCCCTTGAGGGCGATGTAACCGAGTGACCACCGCTCTCCGGGCATGAAATCGGGATTCCGGGTGAGCACGCCGTCAATAGTGAAGTCGCGCACGTAATCGGGAGAGGGATGGTCCTTGCCGTCGGTGATAAGGACAAGGGAATAGAATTCGGCGGGGTGCTCGCGAGCGTATTCCTGAAGGCATTCGGTTCCGCGTTTGACGGCGAGCGCCAGGTTGGTGTAGAGGGCGTCGGCGGTGATGGTGTCAATCGCCTTTTCGATACGAGCCTTCTTGGCGTCATCCAACGATGGGTATCGAACCAGGGTGTTTACGGTATCGCCAAACAGGAGGATCGTGACGCTATCGCGGTTCTTGCATTTTCTGACGGCGCTCTTCAAGGTATGCTTGAGGTCGTCCAGTATCCACGCCATGCTGGAGGACTTGTCAATGACGTAGACTATGGCGGAGCGCCCCTTGGCGCGGTCGGGGATTTTGGATGCGTCATCGATCTTTCCGGCGGCTGGAGAAGGGGAGATGCAGAGGAGAGGAATGAACGAAAGAAACAGCAGGGCGCGAATGACAGAGAACTTTGCGAAAGCCCTGAGACCGGAGGACAGACCGTAGTCCATCTCCCCTCCCTATGGATAGAAGACTGTCGAAAAGATACGAAGAAGCGCCAGGGTCGCTGTTATTATAGTAGCACATTCTTACTTTAAAACAAAGAGCTTTTTCTTGTCGAACTTTTCATCTCTTCGCTTTACGATGGAACAAAGCTGGCTGAGCGAGACAAACTCGCCGTTGCAGCCCGGGCACGAGCAGATGAGAAGACCCTCGTACTGTATGCGCGCGAGGGTGGTGTTGCAGCTTGGGCATTGCATGACGTTATCCCTGGGCGCCGCGCAGAAGACTCAGCCTGTTCAAACGACACTTACTGTCTTGGCAAGCGCTGCTCGACGGGCGGGAGAAGCACCGACCTCTTGTGAGGCTCTGCCTGATACCAGTACGCGGTGCTTGAGTAATCGTGGCCCATATCGTTGGCGTGTCCGTGTTCGATGGAGAACAGGAGCGAGCGCCGGAACACGATCGGGTCCTCGATATGGTAACGGTACATCGAGTGCTTGCCGGTGTAGTCGTCGTTTCCCTTCAAATGGTAGCCGTAATAAGGGCTGCAAAACGGCTGTTTGACCTCGTTGAAATTCCAGGCGCCGCAGAAGTAGTCCTCGGTGCCCGTGCCGTGTATTGCGGGGGGCCATTTCTCGCCGTCAATGAAGAACATGTCGTCGCCCTCCCCCCACCAGCCGGGCGAGAGGGCGTCAATGTCGAGGTGACATCCGACGTAGTGGCCGTGGCCCTCGGCGTCGAGGACGATGTAGTTTTCCTTGCCGTCGGTGTTCTTCTCGTTTTCGAGAATCACGGCCTGGCACGGATTCTCGCGCCGCCATTGCGCGTGAAACGTGCCCAGATCGGGCGGCAGCTTATCGTGGAGCTCGTAGTCGAGGTAGTAGTATAGGATGAGCGGGCACTCCTCGCATTCGCTGTGAACTTCTATCAGCGCGTGTTCGTGGAACGGCATGGGGAAAAAACAGTTGAAGCCTCGGTCGAACATGGAGAGCGGCAGCGAAGAGAAATAGGTGGTCTTGGCGTGGCCGAGTCCGAAGAAATCGCCGATGGGGGTCTCGACGCTCGGATGCTTTTCGTTGTCCCAATACATCCTGATGACGATCTTTCTGAGGAATGCAAGTTCTTCGGAGCGGAGTGTCATCCAGATATGGCGAATGACGCCGGCCGCCTTGATTTCGGCGATTGTCTTCCTCTCGCCGGGATAGAGGACGGAGAAGTCGGCGTTGCCGCCGGTGATATCGTAGCTTGAGATGCGCTCATTTCGATGATTTCGTAGGATCGCGAGATTCGATAGGGAGTTAGGGTTCAGCATGCTGGTTCCTCCTCGGGTCCGCATGTTCTCAGTGCTGTCGGGTGTTTTTCCCTCACCCCAACCCTCTCCCACAGGGAGAGGGCGCTTTGGGAATTACGCACACGACTATATCATTGGACGGCCGCGAATGGCAATCCTGCCGTTTTTTCTTGAAAAAGATGCTTGAATAAGGCTAGAATTGGACTCGGTATCTCCGCGGGCGAACACGAGGTTCGCCACTACACCGGAAATATGTAAGCCTTAAGGGGCACGAGTTGAACATGGATGAAGCGAAGGTGGGGAGCGCTCCCGCGTTGGCGCTCGTCAAGAAAAAAGAGAGCATTCTGGACGAGGGGTTTCTGGTCGGGATCGTCGGCCTCGGCAACGTCTTCAATTTCTACTTTCACATTTATATGAGCCGCAATCTCGGGCCGGAAGGTTACAGCGCGCTCAATTCGCTTATGTCGCTTCTTTTCTGGATATCGATCCCAATGATAACCGTGCAGACTACGATAACAAAGTTTGTGGCGCAATACAATGCCAGGGATGAAGGCGCGCGGGTGAGGCGGTTGATGCTGGAGTGTTTGAAGCGGGTGGGGATTGCGGGGTTTGTGTTGATGGCGCTCATCATATTTGGTGCGCCTCTGATAGGCGATTTTCTGAACATCGAGAGAAACACTCCGATTATCGTTTCGGGGGTGTTGCTGTTTTCCATGTATCTTATGCCGGTCCTTTGGGCCGTGTTGCAGGGGCGCGAACAATTCGGCTATCTCGGCACATCGTATTTCGCGGGGTTTACTGCGAAGTGCGCGCTGGGCATCCTGTTTGCGATGCTCGGGTGGGGAGTCGGAGGAGTGCTGTTCGGGGTGGCGCTGTCATTCGGGCTTTCGCTCCTGATTGCGGTGTGGCCGATACGCGAGGTGCTGGTTTCGGATTTCGGGGACGACAGCATTGACATGAGGGAACTTTACAGGTTCGCGGCGCCTGTGATTGTGACGCTCATGTGTCTGAACTCATTCTGTAACATTGATATCCCGCTGGTGCGACATTTTTATGGAAATGAGGGAGAGGGGCTGAAGCTGGCCGGTTACTATGCGACGGCCTCGATAATCGGAAAGGCGTTTCTGTTCCTGCCGTTCGGGATAATCCTGGCGCTGTTTCCCAAGGTTGCCCGCAAGAGGGCCACGGGAGAGAACCCGATACCCGTTCTGGCGCGAGGGCTTGTCCTGGAGGTGGTTCTGGCCCTTGGGGGGATCATCGCCTGCTTTGTTCTGGCGCGGTTCATCGCGCTCGTGCTGGGGAAATCGGACGCGCCCGAACTGGTGGCGCTGATAAGAGTATTCGGCATAGCGATAACCCCCGTCGCCGTTACCATGATACTCGTCCACTACAACCTTGCGATCGAGCGGTACGGCTTCCTGTGGGTATTGATACCGCTCACGACTCTTACGTTTGCCGGTATCTGGTTCTTCCATGCCACCCCAATGACCGTTCTCGCCATCCTTGGAGCGGGAGGGATGCTGCTGTTCCTCACTATCGCGGTCTATACGTTTCTGCCGACGCGCCCAAGGGAACCCGCCCAAACGAAGAGCGTTTCGTAAGTGTCTAGCGATGAACCGCTTAGTTTTGATTTCCGCGTGTGCGTGTGATAGAATCGTGTATCCCGAGGCGGATACGACTTTGAGAATGCGTCCGGGGGGCGTTGGGGGGCATGGATAAACTCAAGGGCAAGCTCAGCGTGCTCATGCCCGCCCATGACGAGGGGGGCGGAATTTACGATAACATCGGAGAAACGCTGAAGATATTGCAGGATGGCGGCTGCGATTACGAGATAATCGTAATAGACGACGGGAGTTCCGACAACACATATGAGGAGGCCGCCAGATTCGCCGCCGGGAATCGTCGTATCAAGCTGGTGAGGAACAGCGCCAACCTCGGAAAGGGACGGGCGCTACGGGAGGGATTCGGGGTAAGCACGGGCGAGTTTGTGGTGTTTATTGACGCCGACCTCGATCTGCATCCGCGCCAGTTGCAGGTGTTCTTCGACTATATGCGCGCGAAGGATGCAGACGTGGTGATCGGCTCGAAGCGGCATCCCGAATCCAAGCTGTTCTATCCGACACATCGCAAGATAGTCAGCGCGGTGTATTTTTTTCTGGTGAAGCTGTTGTTTCGATTGCCGATTCATGACACGCAAACGGGACTGAAGCTGTTCAAGCGGCCGGTATTGGAGAAGGTGTTCCCGCAGATGCTCGTTAAGAAGTTCGCGTTTGACCTCGAACTGCTGGTGCTCGCGCATAAACACGGGTTCAAGATAGCTGAGGCGCCCGTGGTGGTTGATTATCGGCCCAACATAGGCCGCAAGATCAAGCGGTGGGTCCGCCCAAACGACATCTACACGACATGGTGGGATACGATGGCCATATTCTACAGGCTTTACATACTGAGGCACTATGACAGAGACCAGGACCGATAGTCAGAGGAAGTCGGCGGCAAGGCACGGCGGCGAGGTGGCGAAATTCTCGGTGATAGTACCGCTGCACACATGCAGCGCGCGATTTCTCAAGGATTTCTCCAGCATCCGCAACCTTGAATATCCGAACTTCGAGATACTCATTGTGGCCGACGAGCCGACGCTGAATGCGGCGACGAATCCCTACTTTTCAGAGCTCAAGCGGCAGGAGAAACCGGGCCTTGTAAATATCATCAGCACGCGCAAGCAACTGACCGGCCCGGCAGAGAAGAGGAACCTCGGAATCCAGAATGCGACCGGAGAGATATGCGCCTTTATTGATGACGACGCCTATCCCCGGCCCGATTGGCTGCGCAGCGCGGTCCCGTTTTTCGACAATCCCGAGGTGGCTGCTGTAGGTGGTCCGGGGATCACGCCGCCGGAGGACAGTCTGCTCGAGCAGGCAAGTGGGGCGGTGTACACCTCGCCGCTCGGCAGCGGGCAGACCTTGCATCGGTTCATCCAGCGGAAACCGCGCGAGGTGGACGATTTCCCGGCCTTCAACCTGATGGTAAGAACTGAGGTGCTCAAACACATCGGCGGGTTCACCTCGAACTTCTACGGCGGGGAAGATACCAAGTTGTGTCTTGAGCTTGTGAAGCTTGGCAAGAAGATACTGTACAGGCCCGAGGTCATCGTCTTCCATCACCGGCGCTCGCTGTTCTTCGACCATCTCAAACAGATAGCGAACGTGGGCGTGCACCGGGGTTATTTCGCGAAGATGTTTCCGGAAACGTCCAGGCGGATATTCTATTTCCTGCCGAGCATTGTGGTGGTTGTGTTGGCGCTTGGCGCGATCCTGTCCTTGTTCTCTCACCTGGTTGCCGTAATCCTGCTGCTCGGATTGGCTTGTTATTTCGGGGTGGCTTTCATTTCGGTCATGCCCGCCAGCCGTCTGGACGTGGCCATCCTCGGCTCAGTGGGCATAATGGCGACGCACATAGTGTACGGCTGCGCGTTCATCAGGGGGCTGATGCTGAAGCGCCTGGACAGGTAAGGGGGCGCGGGATGGACACGCCCTCCATAAGCATCGTCATTCCAACCTACAACTCCTGCCGCTCGCTCGAAGAATGCCTCCACAGCATAAAGGCGCAGGAATATCCGTCCGAAAAGATCGAGATAATAATAGTTGATGCCGGCTCGACCGATGACACGCTCGCGATCGCATCGAGAGAGGGAGTGGCGAAGGTGCTCTCGAACCCCCTCAGGACGGGCGAGGCGGGCAAGACGGTCGGAATACGGGAGGCCAAGGGCGAACTGCTCGCATTTATAGACAGCGACAATATCCTCGAGGGAACCGATTGGCTCAGGAAGATGGTGCTTCCGTTCGAGAACCCCGAGATTTTCTGTTCGGAGTGCTACGAATTGACGTATCGTCCGACCGATTCGGTCATTGACCGGTACTGCTCTCTGATCGGCATGAACGATCCGATCCATCTTTTCCTCGGTAACTACGACCGCCTCAGCACGCTCACGGGGAAGTGGACGGGGCTTCCTCTCGAGATGACGGACCATGGCGATTTCTACGAGGTCGTCCTCACCAAGGATTGCATACCCACGATGGGCGCCAACGGATGTCTTATCCGCAGGGCCGTGGTGCAAGAGGTCAAGCTCGACGCATACTATTTCGATATTGACGTGATCCATCAACTGGTGAGCCGGGGACACACCCGTGCGGGCTTCGTGAAGAAGGGCATCGTCCATCTGTACTGCCCCGACCTGAAGACGTTTGCCCGGAAGCAAGGACGCAGGATAAAGGATTTCCTCCATTACAGAAAGCTTGGCCAGCGCACGTATCCTCATCAGAGATATCGGTGGGGCTACATCAAGTTCATCGTGTGTTGTCTCCTGGTTTTCCCACTGCTGATACAATCTGTTTATGGTTACACCCGAAAGAATGACCCGGCCTGGTTCATCCATCCGATAGCGTGCTGGCTCACGCTCCTCACGTATGGGGGAACCACGATCAAGTCCTTTTTTGTGACGTCGGAATTCGACAGAACCAACTGGCATCAGTGAAACCGAAACCCCTCACCCTGCCCTCTCCCAGCTGGAGGGGGTTGGGGTTCAGCTTCGGCCTTCTCGTCTTCGGGCGTGGCGCCCTCTCCCAGTGGGAGAGGGTCGGGGTGAGGGGAAGATTCGGATAGGTGAATGAAACCCAAGGTCTTACTCGTAAACCCCGACCCGCAAATCCCGGCGAATCCGCCGCTCGGGCTGCTCTATGTGGCTGCCGCGCTTGAAGAGGCGGGCATCGAAACCCGTGTGCATGACGCGGGGTTTGACCCGTCCCGCTCGCAGCTTGATGAGATAATCGAACGATGGAGACCTGAGGTTGTAGGGGTAAGCTGCACGACTCCACTGTATCCACATGCGCGCGCGATTGCAGGTCGGGTGAAGGAGCGCCTGCCGACTTCATGGGTTGTGCTGGGGGGTATCCATCCGTCGGTCTCTCCCGAACGAACGTTAAATGACTCCCAGGCCGACATCGCGGCGACGGGCGAGGGCGAGCTTCTGATGGTCAATCTCTTGAAGGCCTATCCGAAACTCGAGGTCGCCGCCACGGCGCCGGGCGTGTTCGTCAGGACGCATGACGGAATTGTGCATGGGCCGCCGCCAAGTTTTATCCAAGACCTCGACGCACTGCCTTTTCCAGCGCGACATCTCGTGGATGTGGCGTCATATTTCAAGGCGTCCGGCCACGACCGCATCAAGTGGTCATTGCCTCAGCCTTCGCTGCCGGTCATCGCCTCGCGGGGGTGCCCCTACCGGTGCGCGTTTTGCGCGTCCGAGCTGGTGCACGGCCGCAAAATGAGGCTGCGCTCGATCCCAAACATACGAAAGGAACTCGAGGCGCTCATTGCCCAGTACGGCATCAGGGGCGTGTACTTCTACGACGATACTCTCACGTTCGATGTGGCCTGGCTCGAGGGTCTGTGTGCGATGCTCAAGGAGCTGCGCCTTAAATGGATATGCGGCACCAGGCTGGACAGGGTGAACCGGCCGGTTCTGGAGATGATGAAGGATTCCGGCTGTCTCGTCATTTCATACGGGATCGAGTCGGGTGACGAGCGTATATTGAAAGAGGTTCTCAAGAAAGGGCTTACGTTAAGACAGATAAAGGAAAACATACGGCTCACCCACGACGTTGGGATATCCACCATCGCCAACTACATGCTGGGCGTGCCGGGCGAGACCGAGGAAAGCATGAAGAAAACGATTCGGCTCTCGCGCGAGCTCGATTCAGACGTTGCCGAGTTTTCGATCTATATGCCGTTGCCGGGGACGGAGCTGGCGCAGGCGGCGGGGCGCGCCGGAACGTTCGTTCAGGAAGACCTCGCACGGTTCGATTACGCCAGGCCGACGTATTCTGATAATTCGCTTCCGCCCGAACTGGTGAAGAAATATCACAGGATAGCGGTATGCGGTTTTTACCTCAGGCCTCGTTACATTTTGAAACGGCTTGCCCGGATTCGCACATGGCAGGATGTGAAGGCGAACCTGATGGGGCTGAGGTCGTTCCTGAGCATTTGGAAACGGGCGGCGGGATGACGAGATGGACCTTCGGGGCTGGTTGTCGGACAGTGCGATAGCGATAGTGAAGCACACGTATACTCCGACAGGAGGAGCGGAGCAGGAGCTACTGCGGTACTTGCGGCGGCGCGCCAAAACGGTCGTTTATGTGAGCCACCCGTTCCCGGACGCGAGAGGCGTACCGATTAACACGGCAGTGACGGTCTACGAGAAGGGCAAACAAACGGAAGAAATCCTGGCCCCGCTTGTGAAGGGTCCTTCTCCGGTGTTCTTTGTGAAAGACGTGATTTGCACGTTGTGGTACCTTCTTCGGAAAGGAGTCCGGTTCCAGTTATATTTTGGGGTGGACAATCTCAATGCGAATACCGGCCTTATCCTGAGGCGACTCGGAGCAGTCGAGCGCGTGGTTTATTACGTGATAGATTATGCGCCTCACCGGTTTTCGAGCCGCGCCGGTCAAAGCCTCTATCGGTTTCTCGATAGGCGGTGCTGTTACGGGAGCGACGCGGTCTGGAATGTATCGGCTGCGATGGAGGAGGCCCGGATTAAGGATGGAATCCAACCGGGGCGTTGCGCGCCGCAGATCGAGGTTCCGCTCGGCGCCAGATATGGCGAAATGCCCCGGCTCCCATCGGACAAGGCGGACCCGAACTTGATCGTGTTTCTCGGAAGTCTCAGGCACGAGCAAGGCCTGCACCTGATGATAGAATGTCTGCCGACAATTAAGCGAAGATTCCCCGGTGCGCGCTTGCGCGTGATTGGGGACGGCGTGGAATCGGGTGCGCTCAAGCGTCTCGCCGCCGAGAAGAGGGTTTCGGACGCGGTTGAATTCATGGGATTCATAGAAGACGACGCGAAGGTCGCCGAGCTTGTGTCCGAAGCCGCTGTCGGCGTGGCGCCTTATGTGAAGACCGACGAGACATTCAAGCGATACGCAGACCCCGGCAAAGTGAAGCTATACCTGGCCGCTGGCGTTCCGGTTGTCATCAGCCGCGTCCCGCGCATTGCGGAGACGATAGAGGCTTTCGGGGCGGGGATCGCAATCGAGCCGGATGTCGAGAACCTCACTGCCGCGCTTGCGAGACTCTTGTCTGCGCCGGACGCCTTTCCGGAACTTCGTGCCAGGGCTGCCGCTCTCGGGAAACAGTACGATTGGGACCTGGTCTTTGACCGCGCGTTCGAACAAACCCTTGAGCGCTGGAGGGTGGCGGGATGACGTCGAACGCGACGGAAGCGGCGGTAGGATGCGCCCCATCAGAGGAGGCGGCAACTCGCGCTCATCTTCTCACGACCGCCTGCATCCTGCTCTATGCGCTCACGAGCGCATTCGTCTTCCGAGGTGCCTGGAATCCCGCCAACACGATTTATGGAACCGATTCCTCCCTCTGGGTACCCATGTTTGTTCAGACATGGACGAATTGGCTGTTTGTGCCGAGGTGGTTTCCTCACTTTCTTGCGGGAATACCGCAGCAGTTTCAGTTTCTTTCACACAGCTTGCCGATGATGCTGCTCCTGCCTCCCCAGCGGTTTCACGGGTTTCAATTCATGCTCGACACCTTTCTTGCGGGGGCGTTCATGTTCGCGTTCCTGCGAGACCGGAAGGTGAGCAGGTTCGGCGCGTTGGTGGGCGGGCTTTCATTTCAACTGGGCAATGGCCTGCTGACAAGCGCGCGGCAGGGCGTGCTCTGGGTCTTTGACACCGCGTGCTGGGTACCGCTGTTTTTGTTGTTCTTCAGCCGGATATTGAATGATGAGCCGCGACGCGCCAGGAACTCGGCGCTGGCTGGCGCCTTTCTCGGGCTTCAGTTTCTCGGGGGCGAAATCCAAGTCGCGTACTATGTATGTCTCCTGGCGGCGGCATATTTCGTCTGGGACGCCGCGCACGGACTGTGGTCAGCCCGGCGCGGTTCGCTGCTTCCCGAAGCGCTGGCAGTTTCGACAAAGCGGTTGGGTTGGGCCGCGCTGGCGGCTTTCGTGGGGATCGTGTTCGCCGCTGAAGTGTTTTGCAGCTATTATTCCCTGTCCAAGCGTCAGGAGAACGTGGGCGTGCACACGGAGGAAGAGAACTGGGACTTCGCCACGCAGTTTTCGTTCTCGCCGAGAAAGGTTCCAACGCTGGCATTCAGCGGCAATATCCAGGGTGAAGGTCCGCTGACGGGGAGAGACGCGAGGCTCTCGGACAACTACCTTGGCATAGTCGGGCTCCTGTTCGCATTCCTGGGCCTTCTGTCGAACGGGAGACGACGGTACTTCTTCGCGTGTGCGGCGGTTGCGGCTGTCTTGATCTCGTTTGGACGATATTTTCCTCTGCCTTACCGCATGATCTATGCCCTCCCATTGATGGAGGGGTTTCGCAACCCGCACAAGTGGCTCTTCATAACCAGTCTTTGCGTTTCGATACTCGCGGGAATGGGGGCCGATTACTGGCGAACGGCGCCCGCATCAGACAATCGCAGGATATTTATTGGGATAGCGGCCTTCTTCGCCGGCATGGCGGTGATTGCATATTTGACTCCGCTTGTGACGGGCAGCGCTTACATGAAGACCGTCTCTGTCGTAACCTTCAAGCTTGCGGTTCTGGCGGTGGCCTCGGTCCTTGTGGCAGCGGGGACGAAGCGGGCGGTTCTGTCTGGCGCGTCTTTGGCTGTTCCCGCGTTTGTCGTGGCTCTGCTGGCCGGGGACCTCATCGCCAATGCGTCCCCGTTCATTTCATATTACGATTATCGGGAGAGATACGTCGAGGATGAGACGGTGAAATGGCTTCAGTCACAGCCCGGGCCGTATCGCGTGAAGCTATGGAGCGAGACGCCGTACCTGAGATACCTTGTGACGGAGGTCCTCCCCTACGCCGGCATCGACACAATGGACGCCATCATGTCGAGGAGACCGGGCAGATATTCGGAGATATTCGAGGCGGTGCGGGCGGGCCGACTGGAGCATGAGAAGCTCTTTCATCTCTTCAATGTCAAGTACATATTGTCCGCGACCAGACTTCCTAGGGGCTTTCAGGCAAGGCTTGCCGCCGTCCTGAGACCGCCGCAGACCCCCGAAGAAGTGTACATCTATGAACTCGACGACGCCCTTCCGAGGGTCTTTCTCACAAACGATATCAGAACGGCAAAACGGGAAGATACCATCGAACTCTTGGGGAAACCCGGATTTGATTTGAAACGAACCGTGTTGCTGGAGGAGTCAGAGCACAGGAATGCGAGCCTTACGCGGGCGGCGCCTGTGCCGAGGGTTTTCGTCGAGATGGACGGAGAAGCCCCGGTCTGGAGCTTGGCGAAATTCTCTTGCTCGCCTCACCGGGTCAGCTTTGAGGTTTCGGGCGACCGGCCGTCCGCATTGGTGCTCCAGGATTTCGTGGATGCGGATTGGCGCGCGTTTATTGACGGAGAGGAGACGCCAATCCTGCCCGCGAACTACTTGATGCGCGCGATTCTGGTTCCTGGAGGCGCGCATATGATATTATTTAGGTACGAGCCGGCGGTGTGGGGCTTCGTGGTTACGCTCGCGGGATGGTTGGCATTTGTCTTTGCTGCGGGCTATATGGGCGCGAGGCGAATGAATGCGGCATTTTGGAGGACGCGCAAGATTCAATGAAGCTTAACCTGGGCTGCGGCAGCGTGGTTCACAAGGGTCACGTCAATGTGGACATCATCCGGTATGAAGGCGTGAACGTCATCGCCGACCTGAACCATACACCGTTTCCATTCAAGGAGGACTCTTTTGACGAGATAGTTTGCGAACACGTTCTTGCTCATCTGAGGAATTTCCATGCGACTGTCATGGAACTGGTGAGGATAACGAAGGAAGGCGGTAGAATCCGGGTATGCGCGAGCTATTTTCCGTCATCCAAGTGGTTCGGCGATCCCGATCACAAGATACCGTTCGGCTGGCGCACCTTTGATGGATACACCAAGATCGTCGGGAAGCCGAGAATCTATGAGAAATGGAAGCTTTTGCGCAACTCGACCAATTACGGCTCGGGCTTTCCGCTTGTGATGGAAAAGAGGTGGTTTGTTTTCTCGAGCTTCAAGGCGCTGAACTGGATAAGTCACATCATCAACCTCTTTCCCTCTGTATATGACATGTTCTTCTGTCACTGGCTGCCTGCCGGCGAGGTGTGCTTCATTCTGCGGGTAGACAAGCGGCGTCTGGACGTGGGGCCGATATAATTCCTCGATGTGATATAATAAGCGTTGCCGTAATGCCGGTCTGTGTCCGGCCCTGAGCGCGGCGCGCAGACAGGGAAAGGCCATAAACGCCACGGAAATTTCATGAAAGCTCTTGTAGTCATACCAACCTTGAATGAACGGGAGAACCTTGAAAAGCTGGTGCCGATCGTACTGGCCGTGGACGATGACCTTCATGTCCTGGTAGTGGACGACAACTCCTCCGACGGCACGGGGCAGTTGGCCGACAAGTTCGCGCGTGAAACGGGCAGGGTTCGCGTTCTGCACCGGCCTGAGAGAATGGGGCTTGGCTCGGCGTACATTGACGGATTCAAATACGCCATCCAGCACACCGACGCCAAGTATGTATTCGAGATGGACGCCGACTTTTCGCACGATCCCAAATATATTCCGGACTTTCTGGCGGCGATGCAGGAGGCCGATCTTGTGGTGGGATCGCGGTACCTGAACGGCATCAGTATTGTGAATTGGCCTCTGAACCGCCTGATCATAAGCAAGATAGGCAATTGGTACGCCCGCACAATCACAGGGCTGCCCTTTACCGACGTCACCGCGGGTTACAAGTGTTTCCGGAGGGAATTGCTCCAGCAGCTAGACCTCGACAGAATCCATTCCAACGGATATTCGTTCCAGATAGAGACCAGCTACATGGTCTGGAAGAGGGGATTTCGCATCAAGGAAGTATCCATTGTATTTGTTGACCGCAAGATCGGGGAGTCGAAGATAACGTACGGGATTGTATGGGAGGCGGTCTGGCGCATGTGGGCGTTGAAGTTCAAACACATGTTCGACAAAAAATGAGCGCGCTGACCGATTATATTCGATTCCGCAGAAAGGCCGGCCTCTTTCAGGTCATCTACCACGTAACAAGAAGATGCAATTCCCGATGTCTTTCCTGTTTCAGTTGGAAAAGAGAGCTTGTCGCCACGCCTGAACTCGACCTGGGCGAGATACGAAAAATCACGGCGTCACTGCCGGGATTTCCCTGGCTTCTGCTCTCCGGCGGCGAGCCTTCTCTCCGAAGCGACCTGCCGGAGATCGTGTTCATTTTCTGCCAGACCAACGGGGTCCGGCACGTGACCCTGCCAACCAATGCGTTGTTGCCCGAGCGGATAACCGCCATGACAGAGCGCATATGCGGCGTGATCGGCGAGTCCACGATGAACCTTGTGCTTTCGATAGACGGCATTGGTGAGGAGCACGACAGGCTGAGAGGATGCCCGGGCAACTTCGACGCCTTGATGAAGACGTGGGAGTCGGTCAAGCCATTGAAGAGCAGGCTTCCCAACCTATCGGTGAAGTTCCATACGGTCTTAAGCAATCTGAATTACACTCGATTCGACGAAATCAGGGATTTCGTGGAGCGGCTCAGGCCCGATGTTCACACGTTCGATTTCATCCGGGGCGCTCCAGCCAGCGATTCGGTCACGCTCCCGCCCGAAGAGGCGCTTCCCGAACTTGCAGGGAAGATCAAGGCCGTGCTGCGGCATTATGGCGGCTATGAGAGGCTGCGAAGACACCACAGGTTGTTGAAGGCCACCTATGCGGCGGTGATGGATTATTACTACGATGAGTTTTTCCGGATCCGGCGCGAGCGAAGGCAGACAATTCGCTGCCTTGCGGACCGCGCCACCCTCGTGCTGGGGGCCTCGGGCGAAGCCTCGCTGTGCGAAATGCTTGAGCCATTCGGATCGTTCAGAGAACACGATTACAACTATGACTCACTGGTCCGGACCGAGGCGTCGCGAGCCGCGAGAAAGGCTGTGGCGGACGGCTCATGTTATTGTTATCATCCTTGCTATCAAACCATTAATATATTGTTTCAGCCCACACGTTTGGCTCTGGCGATGGCAAGACGGTTTCTGACCGCGAAGTGAATCTATGAGCATCTGGGCTGTCCTTTTCTATCTGTCGCTCGCGTATCTGGTGTTCCTTGTGCTCGGCTATGGGGCGCTGCTCAGGTATCTGACGCGAGGGAAAGCGCTCGCTCGGACCGAACAGACGCCGTCGGTAACAGTGGTTGTCCCGGCCTTCAATGAAGAGAAGAACATCGCGCGCAAGATCGAGGACCTTCTGGCCCTCGATTATCCTTCGGACAAGCTTGAAATCCTGATAGTGGACAATTCCTCGGAAGACCGGACCCGCACGATCGCGGAGTCGTATCCTGTGAGAGTGCTCGACTCGCGCAGGGGCAAGATAAACGCCATCAACGAGGGTGTGCGCCACGCGAAATCCGAGATTATCGCGGTCACGGACGCCGATACGCGGCTGAAGCGAGAGGCGATCGGGTCCATCGTCACGTGCTTCGCGAGCGCGGACATAGGCGCGGTGGGCGGAAAAGCGGTGCTTGAGGAAACGCGCTCGTTCTTCGGCAGGAGCAAGCTGAAATACCACAAGTCCGACTGGGAACTGCGCACCTTGGAGGGGATACTCGACAGCGCAATCAGCCTTGACGGCAAACTGATGGCGTTCCGCAAGAGCTTGCTTCCGGAAATCCCATCCAATGCCGTGGTGGACGACCTGGAGATCACCCTCCGGCTTCGTTCGAAGGGATATCGGGTGGTGATTGACGCAAACGCGCTCGTATATGAGACGAGCCCGCAAACTTTCAGTTCCGAACTGAAACAGATACGCCGGCGAGTGGCGCTGACCATCCCGACGCTCTTCCTTTACATCCATATGCTGCTCAATCCTCGCTACGGGTGGTTCGGCCTTCTGGTGTATCCGGTGAGGCGGGTGCTGGCCATTTTCTCGCCGTTGATGTATTTGTACGTGATAGCGTATCTGGCGTGGTGGAATTGGAAGGTTGCCGCGGCCATCGGCATGGTCGGGCTTCCGCTCGTCGCGCTGACGGGCCAGTATTTCCCCATCATGCAACAATACGGCATCGTGCTGGGGTGGCTGGACGTGCTCACGTTGAAAGTAAGGGAATCGGCTCAGTGGGAGAAGGTCACCTGATCCTCGTCGAGATATGAAAGTGGTTTTCGTTTACAAGGAGGCCGAGTCCCTCGCGATCGAGTACCTTTCCGCCGTCCTCCGACAGCACGGCCATCAGACCTCGCTCGCGTATGAATCCTATCTGCTGGATGGCGAATACATCAACATACCGGGCGCCTGGAGACGCGCGAACCGGCCCGCGAAAGTGGCGGCGCGCATCGCGGCCGAAAAGCCCGATGTCGTCGCGTTCTCGGTGGTGTCCGACTACTACCAGTGGGCCTGCGCGGTGGCGGAGGAATTCAAGGCCATCCGAGATGTTCCCGTGGTGTTTGGAGGAATCCACGTCACGGCGCTGCCGCATCGGGTCATTCAGCGCCCATTTGTGGATTATGTGGTCGTCGGCGAGAGCGAGTATGCGCTGCTTGACCTCGTGAGCGGGCTCGAGCGCGGCAACAATCCGTCTCGTATACCCAACGTGTGGTGCAAGATGAACGGCGAGGTGGCGCGGAATCCGGTGCGTCCGCCGATTGCCGACATTGACTCGCTGCCCTTCCCGGACAAATCCATATTCATAGAGAAGGTGCCGGTGTACGGCGAAATCTATTACGCGCTGACCAGCCGGGGATGCCCGTATTCCTGCACCTACTGCTGCAACAATCTTATCAATAAGACCTACGGGGTGAAGAATTATCTGCGGAAGCGAAGCGTGGGGAACGTCATCGAGGAACTCATCCAGGCGAAGAGTAAGTATCCATTCAAGATGGTCTTCTTCGTGGACGACGATTTCGTCAGCGACCGGAGATGGCTCACGGAGTTCCTGGCGCTGTATAAGAAGGAGATCGGGACCATCTTCAGGTGCATCGGCAGCGCGAGACACGTGGATTACGACATGGCCTCCATGCTCGCCGATGCGGGCTGCAAGCGAATCCAGCTCGGAGTGCAAACGTGGAATGAAGAGCTTAGACGCAAGGTCTGTCACCGATACGAGACCAACGAGCAGATCATCAGGGCGTGCCGTGCGGTCAAACGCGCCGGCATCTATCTCGACGTTGACCACATCTTCGGCCTGCCGCTCCATGAGGAGTCCGATTACATCGAGGCGGTGCGTCAGTACTCGCGGGTGAGGCCCGACCACATAAACTGCTTCTGGATGCGTTATTATCCGGGGACCGAGATCATAGAGCTTGCGCGTTCACACAACCTCTTGACGGAGGAAGACGTCGAGGCCATCGAGGAAGGCGTGGAACGCGACTACTTCAAGGGCGGGTCGGTGAAGGACATCGAGCCGCTTGCGAGGATTCAGGCGTTGTTCACGCTTATCCCGTTTCTCAAGCCGGGCGCCATCGAGAGGCTGCTCGAGCGCGGCTGGTACAAGTGGCTTCTGAAATCGTTCCTGGTTTTCCTGGTGGTCCCCCGGCTGATACAGATGCCGTCGCATAAGGACATGTGGTACAACTTTCGACGGAGCTTCTTGAAATTTCCTCCCTTCCGAAAATGAGAGAAAGCTATGTCGACAGGGTCCGGTCGTTTCCGGGCGACCTTCGCGCGCGCGAGGCGCTGCCCGCGATGTTCGCTTCGGTCGCCGCTCTCTCGGTCTATCTGTTCACGCTGGCGCCCACCATCACATTCGGCGATTCCGGCGAACTCATAACCGCTGCGTATACCCTTGGAGTCGCACATCCGCCGGGCTATCCCTTATGGCTCCTCCTGGGAAAGTGTTTCTCGTTGCTTCCGATAGGCACGGTGGCGTACCGGCTCAACTTGATGTCGGCCATTTTCGACGCGGCGGCGGTGGGACTGCTGGCGCTTGTCATATCTCGCACCGTGCCAACGGTGTGCGCCGGAATAGTGACGCGGGAAACGATGGACTCGCCGGTGGCGGGGATGATCACGGGCTCGGCTGCGGCGACGGCATCGCTCTGTCTCGCGTTTTCGCCCACCTTCTGGCAGCAGGCTGTTGTGGCGGAAGTGTATGCGCTCAATAATCTGCTGATCTGCGCGATCCTGCTCTTGCTGGCGCTGTGGGGCGAGTCAACCGACAGGCGCGGCCTGCTGTTTGCATCCGCATTCCTGTTTGGGGCGGGTCAGGCGAACCATCAGACGCTGCTCCTGCTGGCGCCCGCAATCGTGCTCTATTGCATGCTGAAGAAGCCACGGATTGTATTGTCCGTCCGCGTCATGCTCGGTTGTGTCTTCCTGTTCCTTTTGGGGCTCGCGCTGTATCTGTATCTGCCGATCAGAGCGGCTGCGAATCCGCCTCTGAACTGGGGCGACCCGAGCACGTGGGAGAACTTCCGGTTCCTGGTCACTCGGCAACAATACCGAAATCTTGAGATGATCCGGTCGCTGGCGACCGTCGCGGGACAGGTGAGATTCTTTTTCGCGTCACTTGCAAGAGAGTCCATCCCCATCGTGTTGCTGCTTCCGGCCCTGCTCTGCCTGTGGTTTACGCGGAGGGAGGGCGCAATCTGGCTGGCGTTTACGGCGGCCGCATTCGTATGCGGGGGAGTATTGCTGGTTGTCATCGCGAACACGGAACTCGACCTGAATGCGCAGAACCTGCTGAAGATATATTTCATTCCTTCTTCCATAGTGCTTTCGATATGGGTGGGATACGGAATCGGGACAATCGGCTTGCTGGGGTTGAGGGCCTCCCGGCGCCTCAGGCGCGAACCGATCCCGGTCGCCGTATTCGCGACGCTCTGGCTCATCGTGCCCATAAGCAATGTCTTCGCGCATTGGGCCGATTGCGGAATGCGCGGGAAGGGTTATGGCCGCACGTACGGCATCGCACTGATCAACCGTCTCCCAGAAGGCGCGGTGTTATTTGCAGGCACCGACTCGGCATACTCGATCCCGATGTATCTGAAGTGGGTACAGGGAAGAAGGCCGGACATTACAATCCTGAGCGTCAACCGACTCGGCGATCCAAGCTACGCCGCCGAGGCGTCGCGAAATGCTCCTGACCTGGAATTCCTGTCTTCCGAAGAGTATGAGCAAGCCTATCATCCGACTACTGCCGGAGACGGGGTGCGCGGCGCCCACAACGTCAACCGCGTCAACGGATACCTGCTGTTCAAACTGTACCAGCGGGCCATCACAAGAAGACCCGTCTATTACGACGAGGGCCTGCCGATCGAGTGGGTTCGCGATTTCGCGATTCCTTCGGGATTGATAATGGAACTGAAAGGCGAGCGGGTCGAGTCGCTGCCGCCGGAGGCCGTCAGGGCGGATTTTGCCTATTGGGAATCTCTTGAAGCGCGAGTGATGAAGGACAGGGCTTTCCTCACGGATGCCGCCGCCCGGGCAAAGTATTCAAAGTGCCGCTCAAACCAGGGGGGGCTTTACCTTCATCGCAAGATGTACCTGGAAGCCGAAACCGCCTTGAAGCAGGCGGCGCGATTCTCCGACCTCAACATTGAGGCATACGCCCTGCTTGCGCTCGCCCACAAAGAGCAGGGAAGGCGCGAGGAAGCGGTCAGGATTTTCGAAGAGTATCTTCAGCGCGACGCCTGGAACACGAGCGCGCGCGCGTTTGCCCGCTCCCTCCGAGACGGTGGGGGCGAGTAGAGGCGCGATGCGCAACGGGTATTACCGCCAGCACCCGCTCCTCAACCGCGAAAGAATCGGCCGATTCCTTCGAGGGATTAAGCTAAAGGAGCGACCCCATCTTCTTTACGAGCTTCTCACATTCCTTGAACGTCTTGCCGCCCTGCTTTTGTTCCTCTTTCTTGAACTCGTTCAGGAGGCTTTTCTGTTCTGCCTGGGAAAGCTCCTTGTCAACCATTGGATAGAACACATGGTCCTCCCTGTGAATATGGTGTCTAAGAAGAGAGGTATATGCCGCCATGTTCTCGAGAAGGAGGGTCGCATGAGCGTCATCCCCCCGGACATAACCGTCAATGCTGTTCGCCATTGCCGACACGAGATTGCGGCTGCGTTCGTGTTGATGCTTTAAAGAGTCAATCTGGCTGTCAAGTTCTCCATTCTTCTTTTGAGCCAGCAACCCGAACATGAGGTACTCTTCCTTGAAATGATGGTATTTGTCGGCGAACACGCGTGCAAACTGCACGGCCCCTTCGAAGAATTCTTTGGATGGCCTTTCCCCTGTTTCCAGCTTTTCGACGGCCAGGGAGAAGTTGTCCAGTGCTTGTCGAATCAGGCTATGCTCGCCCGCCAATATCTCCGTGGGTTTCATTCTCTATTCTCCTTTCTCTTGGGTCGAACACGGACTTTCCTCCCCCCGTGCGGGGGACAGAAACTCGTCCTCGCCAGTCCCGAATGACCTACTTTCAATTCTTACGCCGTTTCCGGCAACTTGCTAGCCTGCCTGCGGATGGGCCTTTGCAAGAATCTTTCGTACACACTATAACATTCGAAACATTTCATGCGTTGACATTTGTCACACTTCGCGAATGACTTGAGATGTCGGCATTTCAGAGGAGGAGTCCAGGGAGCATTTGCGAGCGGACGGAAGGATGGCGTACCTCAGAGGTGGGGCGAGTTGGAGTTTCCTTTAAGGGCGAATAATCCCTTTCGGTCTGCTATTCGACGCCGTATCGTTTTGCCACAAGCTTGTTGGCGCGGACCAGGGAAGGGAAGGTGCCGGCGTCGGTCCACCAGCCGTTGAGGATGTCATAGGTCATCGCGCCACGCTGAATGTAGGCGTTATTGACGTCGGTGATTTCGAGTTCACCGCGATCTGAGGGTCGGAGGGTCTTTATGATGTCAAACACCGTGCCGTCGTACATGTATATTCCGACCACGGCATAGCTCGACTCTGGCTGCTTCGGCTTCTCATCGATCCGTATGACCTTGTCCCCCTCGAGTATCGCCACTCCAAAGCGCTCGGGGTCAGGAACTTCCTTAAGGAATATCTTTGCGCCCGATTTCTGCCGCTCGAAGTCCTTGACGGCCTTTCGAATCGAGCCCTCGATGATGTTGTCTCCGAGGATAACCGTTATCATGTCCCCGGCTGCAAAATGCTCGGCAAGCCCGAGGGCCTCGGCGATGCCTCCCTCGCCTTCCTGATAGGTGTAGTTTATGTGCTTGAGCCCGAATTCCTTTCCGTTGCCGATGAGCCTGAGGAAGTCGCCGGCGCTGTTGCCGCCCGTCACCAGAAGAATGTCCGTGATGCCCGCCTCCACGAGAGTCTCGATCGGATAGAAGATCATGGGCTTGTTGTATATGGGGAGCAGGTGCTTGTTGGTGACTTTGGTGAGGGGGTAGAGGCGCGTTCCCAATCCGCCCGCCAATACGATTCCTTTCATCGTGCGGTTCCTTTCTTCCAGTGCGAACCATCAGTCGAGCGATTTGACGAAGCTTGCCTTGAAGCCGGGAATCTGGCGAACCGACTCAAGGGCCGCTCGGGCTTCTTCTTCCGAATCGTACGGGCCGATATAGACCCGATACCACTTTCCCTTTTCTCCGAGATCAACTTCGAATATGCCCGCCGGAAGCCCCTGGTCAATGAAGGTGTTGCGAGCGGTCATCGCCTCCTGCCTCTTGGACGTGGAGATCGCCTGGATCACGAGCTTCGAGGGCGCCCCAGGACTGAATGCGTTCTGTGAGGAGGGTGTCTGAGGCTCGTTTTTCGGTTCCGCCATCATCATGGATGGCGCGGCGGCGGGTTCCGGAAGGGGGTCAGGAATCTGCTCCGGCAACGCGGGAGAAGACTGGTCCGTCGCGGGCGCGGCGGGTTCATCCAATGAAGGCAAACGAGTTTCGTCGAGCGATGCCGGCTTGGCGGCCGATTTCCTGGGAGCTTGCTCCAACGCTTCGCGTTCGTATTTGTGAATGGCCCACCTGGCGCCGGCCAACCCGCTGCCAAACGACAGCAGAAAGATGCCGACAATCAGGCAGATCAGTTGTCCGAATCCCGTCCTCATAATAGTTGGCTAACAGTGTACGGGCCGGTTCCCGTTCGGCTCTCACTTTACCACCTGCCTGCAACACATGTCAACCGGAGG
>CAZEBC010000047.1:0-23206 GCA_964510165.1 uncultured bacterium | reverse complement strand
AACCCTGTGGGTGCGAATTCATTCGCACAACTCTATAACTAAACAACCATAACCCGAGACCAGAAACCAGAGACCAGCAACTCTCTCTCCTCGCGAGAGGGTAGGGTGAGGAGCTTCGATTGCGGCCGTTGGCAGTCCGCGCGCGTCGGAGTCCGACTGTGTGCGTCCACATCGTCCATGCCGTCCACGGCGCACTCCAGGCGCTTTAGCTCACTTTGAGCACTTACTCTCTGTGCTCCTGTGTCGCCGTGGTTAAGGAGCCTGTCTCACCTCGCCTACGTGCGCGACATCAGCTCCACCATGTTCCCCCATGCGTCGCGGATGAACCTGCGGCGCTTGAACGCGCCGAAAGGGAACGCTTCCTCGACGGCGAGGCCCCGCGCTTTCGATTGGTTTGAGGCCGAGCACATCCGCATAGAAGTCGTGGGCCTGTTCGAGGTCCCCGACAATAACGGCGACATGGTTGAGCGATTGTACGGCCAGGTATCATCCCTGGATTTCTTCAAGCTTGCAGGGAATACCGGATTTCTGCTAACAGGAAGATTAGGATTGGCGGTTTCTCGCGGGGTGGTGAACGGGGTTATCTTGGGGACACCATGCCGCATGGTGTCCCCAAAATGACTTGATGCCCTTATTGTTCCAGTTCTGCGGCGGCTCGTTCCGCCAGTTTGCTTCGGGTTTCCATGACAAGCTGCATGACGCGGGCCATGCCGGCCTGTTTTTTCTCCTGATCGGCCTCCTCGCGTTTGGCGACGCGGACGTATCTCGGGTCAATTTCCCAATTGGGCGAATGCTTGATGCGCGGGTCGCCCGCTCCCGGGAACCCCATGAAGTGCGTCGGGAAGGCCCGCATCATGAACGTGGTGATCAGGTCCTTGTCGTATGCTTCCTTGAGCGAGGGGCGGTTGTAATAGACTTCCGGCTCGCAGGGTCCCATGCACATGCCGATGGATATCTCACAGCCCGCCAGGTAACCGAGCGCCTGCGAGATGGCGCCCACTGAAGCCATGGCGCGGTTTTCGAGGTTGAGCTGGCCGGCGGCAGCGGCGGCGTAGTCCATCGCTATTCCGACGTCAACGGCTTTCCACACGCAGACGGGGCCGGGCGTTCCGAATGCGCTTGGCCGGGTGAAATCAACGGGCTTCTGACGTTCCTGCTCGACGTATTCGTTGTGGGCCTTGCAGGTCGGGAATCCGCATGCGCCGCAATCCCAGCCGAGTTCGGACATGCCAATGCCCTGTCCGCCAATCAGCATAATGACCGGCAGCGTGCCCTTCTCTTTGCAGGATTGCAGGGTCTTGTTATCGCCAAAGCACACGGTGTTATCCTCTCCGAGGATGCCGAGCACTTCGATGACGGGGTCAAGGTCTTCGCCGGTGAGAATTTCTATCTTCAGCTGCGTGGTTCCGGTCAGTTGAGGTGCTTTGAGGGCCGACATGGCGCAAAGCTGCGTCGCCGTCAGCAGCCCATCATTGGCGAATTTCTTACCATCGTAGTACGCCATGTCTCAGTCCTCCTTCTTCTGGCCATCATCGGGGTTGAGCGGGTCCCACATGCGATACGGCAGCCAGTTAACCATTCGCGAAATCACGTATTTGCTCCGTAAGGAATCCACCACCCGCGAGAGATTGTGGGTATGGTAGTCGGGCAGAATGTCAACGTAGGGGCTCTTGCCCTTGCCCGCGACCGGGACCCCCACAACGAGCGGCGACTTCGGGCAGTAGCCGAGCTTTTGTCCTGCGACGCCAACCGACATGAACGGCCGCGCGTCAACAAACAGCCGATTCGCCATCGCGAGCGCCGAGCCGACGGCCCACGCCATCCCGTATACGTTCATGGTGCACATCGGGCCGTCAACGAGCCAGTCCGGATGGACCGGTTCGGTGGTGTCGATAACCCCAAAGCGCGCATTGCGGCGTTCGTAGGTGAACTGGCAGCCGGCGCCGCCGCCGCAGTATCCGCAGCCGGTGTCGAAGGGCTGGAGCGCGGCCAGCGCGCCGATGAAGAGGACGGCGTCCGAGTCGCGCACCATCGCCGCTTCGTACTTGAACATTCTCTTCCAACGGTTGTCGTCGGGCTTGGACCTGGCGATTTCCTCCATCTTCTTTGCGACCTTGTCGAGTTCCGCCGTCCCGTACACGATGTGGCACTCGGCCATCTGTACGCCTCCCTGGCTCGGAGCGGTGATGGCGGCGTTCGCCATCATGCGCGCGGCGGCGACGACGGTCTCCTGCCTGGCCAGGTCGTGTGGCGAGTTAGGCGGCCATTCTTCGATGTAGATCTCCGGCATAACCATCTCCTTTGGTGACTTGTCCATTTTGTGTTTATGGGTTCTTCCAGAACGCGCGCCATGCGGCCCTGCATCTTACGAGGTTCTTCTCACTGGGGCGCGTTTCACCTTGCTCCCCGGGAGACTATATCACCTCCCTCAGCCAGGCTTTCATTCCCCGCCTGAAAGGGGGATGGGAGATATATCGAGCATGGAAACACTTCCAAACGGGAGACAGCGAGTGCGCCGGCCGCCCTGCGGCGAACGGATTATATCACGGTAGGTTGGAAAGAGCAAAATTGCATTCTGACTTGCGGGCTTCGTGCGCGTTGGTTTTGCAATCGCGATTACGCGCGTGCAGGACAAGCTGCAATGGGAGATGAAAGCACCGGAAGGGTAGATGTAAAGTCGTTTGAAGGTACCGCGCTATTCCTCGCCTTGACGCTCCAGCATTCTCCATGCGGCGTCTTCCAGTTGCCGCATACCGAAAGGTTTCACGAGCAGGAGATCGGGCTTCAGATCGTCGGTGTCTTCGGGGTAGGCGGTAGCGACGACGACGGGAATATCCGGGTACTCGGCTCTCATACGCTTGAGTAACTCGCTCCCGCCCATGCCGGGCATCCTGAGGTCGGTGAACACGAGATGTATTTCCTGTTCCGACAGGGTTCGCAATGCCTCGTTTCCGGTGGCGGCCTCGGCTGTCTCGTATCCCGCCCCTCTCAAAACCCGTGCCATCTGGCGTCTTTGTACAGGGTCGTCCTCCACAATCAGTATGCGTTTTGCCATCGTCAATACTTTCTTTTCCAATTCATCCACAGGAGCGCATCCGAGTCGGAAACTGTGCGATGCCACACTGTTCGCCTTCATATCGGCAAACGACAAGCTGTTTCACCGAGGGCTTAAACACAAAGTATAGCAAAACGGTTCAGGAACGCAAGACCCTGAGCCATCTTTTCACCACTCGATGACCTAATATAGGTGAGGCGTTCTTCCAAAACGGTGCGGACCAGCCCCGACAACCGGGGCCGTCATGGTGCGAAAGCGAGCATTTTTCGCGCCAAAGCGGGCGGCGCGTACTGGTCGAACGGCTGAGAGGATGGATACTCGCATCTTAACTTATTCAAATGAAATAGCTTATGACGCGCAATTTCGGGCGATGCCGGGCTTCGCTGGAGAGTGCTTCAATCGAGGGAAAAGGGGTTACGGCCATCACGAATGTGCAGGTGTGAGCGGTGATGTGACGCTGGTGTGCAGCGCGATTCTATCACGTTCAGGGGCCGCACATGGTATAATAGCCACTTAAAAGGGAGGCATGACTTGAACAACCAGGGAGACGGCAGACGCCGCAGGCGAGCGCTATCGCCTTCCATTATACTTATCGCGAGCTTTGCCATTACGATTCTGCTGGGTGCGGCTGTCCTGATGGCGCCGGCGATGTCGGACGGGGCGCCGCTCAGGCCGGTAGACGCGCTTTTCACGGCTACCTCGGCAGTGTGTGTGACGGGCCTCATCGTGGTTGACACGGGAACCCAGTTTTCGAGAGCGGGTGAGACCGTGATCCTCCTGTTGATACAGATCGGGGGCCTTGGCATATTCACGTTTTCAACGTTCTTCATGTTGATCCTGACGGGCGAAACTTCGCTGAGGAGCCGGATGGTCATCATGGAGACGATGACGCATTTCCCGTATCGGAATCTATTCCGGCTCTTAACGAATATAGTACTGTTCACCTTAGGGGCGGAGGCGCTGGGGGCTTTGAGTCTGTGGCTGGCGCTGAGGGGGGAGTACGGTGATGGCGAGGGGCTGTATCTGGCCATATTCCATTCGGTTTCGGCCTTTTGCAACGCCGGTTTCTCGCCCTGGTCCACGAATCTCGAGGCGTATTCGGGGAGCGTGCCGGTCTGCCTGACGGTGATGGTCTTGATTGTGCTGGGCGGGCTGGGGTTTGCGGTAGTGACTGAGGTCGGCGCCAGGCTGTCGCGCAAGCGAGTCGGCTACAGACGGGTATCGCTGAACACGCGAGTCGTGCTCGGGACGACGGGGTTGCTTATCTGCGCGGGCGCCGTGCTGTTCTGGCTCTTGGAAATCGGCAATGTGCTCAAGGGGCGGCCTCCGCTCGAACATGTGCTGGTGCCCTTTTTCCAGTCGGTGACGGCGCGCACCGCGGGATTCAACACGGTTCCGATCGGGAGTTGCACCAGCGCCACGCTGCTCGTGCTGATTGGTTTGATGTTCATCGGGGCATCGCCCGGATCGGTCGGCGGCGGAGTGAAGACAACCACGTTCACGGTTTATGTGGCGATAATTCTGGCTCATCTGCGCGGCAGGGAGAATCCGGAACTCTGCGGCCGCACGATACCGAAGCAGGTGTCCTCGAAAGCGCTCGCGACAATCGCGACGGCGTTTGCGCTTGTCATTGTGTCAACGGTTCTGGTGCTGGTGATTGAAGGCGAAAGGTTGCGATCGGGAGACCCCCAGTTTCTGGACTATCTGTTCGAGGTGGTTTCGGCCTTTGGGACGGTGGGCTTGTCCACGGGCGTGACGCCCGGCCTGTCACCCGCGAGCAAGCTCGTGATAATAGCGACCATGTTTGCCGGGAGAGTGGGCCCGCTTGGGTTGGCGCTCGCTTTGTTCGGGCAGGAAAGCGCGCAACGGTACAAGTATCCCGAAGAAAATGTTATGATAGGGTAGTATCGTCAGGAGGAATGATACGTGAAGAGGTTCGCCGTTTTAGGTCTCGGAAATTTTGGAGCAAACCTGGCCCGCTCACTGGCCGAGAAGGGCGGCGAAGTGCTTGCGGTCGATATTGACGAGCAGGCCGTCATGAACATAAAGGATTATGTGACTCAGGCGGTCGTCGCCAACGCGATAGACAAGAAGGCGCTGGCCTCGCTTGACATAGACAAGTTCGACTGCGTCGTCGTGAGCCTGGGCGAAAAGGTGGACGCCTCCATCCTTGTGGCCCTGTTTCTCAAGAAGGTAGGCATTAAAGAGATCATCGTCAAGGCCATCAGTGAGGACCACGCCGAAGCCTTGCGCAACGTCGGCGCGACCACTGTCGTGCTGCCGGAAAGAGACACCGCAATCAAGCTTGCCGACAGCCTTCTGACTCCCAATCTGATTGACTTCATACCGGTCGCAGGCGGCTACAGCATCGTCGAGATGAGGCCGCCCTCTCAATGCGTGGGGAAGACGCTGGCGGACTTGAGGCTGCGCAACCGGTTCGGGGTGCACGTGCTCGCGGTCAGGAAGGATGCCTCCGAGCAGCCGGGCGCGGGCAAACGCGCGACCGACAGCCTCGAGATTCCGGCGGGCGATTTCCTCGTCGAGGAAGACCACGTCCTCATCATCCTTGGAGAGAACAAGGACATCGAGAAATTCCGCAAGCTGGAGTGAAATCGTTGCAATCCGAGAACAGCCTTCTCCGGCGAATGCGGAGCGCGCTCGCCGTTCCCGCCGTCTTACTCGCCATCGGCGCTTGCTATGCTTACGGCAGGCTCATCGAGGTTGACTGGATAAGGATCAAGCGGGTCGAGATTCCGATTCGACGGCTGCCCGAGGAGTTCGAAGGTTTCAGAATAGTTCATCTATCGGACCTGCACATTGCGGAAACGGGCGATCGCGAAAAGAAACTCCCCGCGATGGTCAATTCCGTAGGCGCCGACGCCGTTGTCATCACCGGTGATTTCGCTCACACTCATGAAGGGGATGAACCGGCGGCCTCAATTGTCTCGCAATTCCGCGCGAAGCACGGCGTCTGGGGCGTGATGGGCAACTTGGATTCCAACCGGACAGTGGAGGCGTGCAGGAACGCGGGCATGAATGTGCTCCTGAACACAGTTGACACGATATAGGTCGGCGATGGGTGTCTTGGCCTTATTGGTCTGATGTGCGAAACAGCGTTGCCGGTGTACAGCACTGAGAAACAGAGGGAAATCATCGCGGGGTTGAAACAGCGGCTTCCTGAGGACGCGCCTACAATACTCCTGGAACACATGCCAAGAATCATTCATGCCGCACAGGAAGAGGATATTGACCTTGTGCTATCCGGCCACAGCCACGGCGGACAGGTGCGCATCCCATTCGGCCCCGCCATTGAGACGCCGTCCGACCTTGGCGTCTGGATTTCCAAAGGACTATACAAGTTCAAGAGCACGTATCTTTATATCAACCCGGGCATTGGTCTTGAGCCCGGCCCCGCCTATATCCTGGTGCGCTTCTGGTGTCGTTCTTTTGTGAAACTAGGTGTGCTTCTTGTATAAGGCTTTCTTATCAAAAACCGCGAGCCGTGAAATGGAAACCGACCACTGAACCGCGGATTGCGTTTACACGAATGTTCTCTTGAACTCTAAACTCTGAACCCTGAACCCCGGATCCCCTCGTTAGTAATGGATCAGTCCTGTTACCCTTTTTGCCGTTTGCCTTCTTCTCCCAAAGTGCAGCGACCCGGCGAATTGGATTGACGAGGGCAGCGGTCAGCCTTCGCGAAAGGGATGATGGGCTTTGGTGCTCCCCGATTGTGCCGCCTCAAGCCTTCCCATTATGCGTCAGATGAGTTTGTCAAAAGTGTAGACGCGACCCCCTTGTCAAGAATGATCTCAATGGGTATCAGCGTGTTCATCTGTCTCCACCTTTAAGGCGCCAAAATGTCATCAATTTGATTGCGGAGTGCGGATTTCGGATTGTCAGGAAAAGACCGATCCACGGAGGACAACAAGAATAGCGAAGAAAATCAGCGAGAATCCGCGCAATTTGCAGACAAGAATTAGGTTTGGGGTTCAGGGTTCAGCGTTTTGGGTTGAAGACAGAATTCGTGAAATCTGGTGGTTCCGTAATGTGGCGGCGGATGAATCTTTATTCGGCGGACTTGAGGGTTTCGATCCGGATGTTTTCGTTGGTGTGGACGCAGATGGCGGCGGCCGCGAGGAGCGCCTCCCGGACGATCTCTTCGGCGGAGAGGTCCGCGTGCTTGACGAGCACGCGGGCGGCGGCCAGCGCGTAGGGTCCGCCGGACCCGATGGCGATGATGCCGTCGTCGGGCTCGACGATCTCGCCGGTGCCAGAGAGCAGGAGCGAATGGGTGGCGTCGGAGACGGCCAGGAGCGCCTCCAGCTTGCGAAGATACTTGTCGGTGCGCCAATCCTTGGCGAGTTCGACGGCGGCTCGCTGCAGGTTGGCCTTGTATTGGGAGAGCTTGGCGTCGAAGCGCTCGAACAGGGTGATGGCGTCGGCGGCGGCGCCGGCGAATCCGGCGAGCACTTTGCCGTCGGCGAGGCGGCGTATCTTGACGGCGTGATGCTTCACGATGGTATCGCCGAGCGAGACCTGTCCGTCGCCCCCGAGGGCGACTATGCCTTTGTGACGGACTGAGACGACGGTGGTTCCCCTGAACATGTGATTATCCTCCTGGCGCATCCGACGTGGCCGGTTGCGGCGCGTTGCGGGCATGCGGATGCGCGTGGTCGTAGATGGTGCGCAGCCGTTCGGCGCTGAGGTGCGTATAAATCTGGGTGGTGGAGAGCATGGAGTGGCCGAGCAATTCCTGCACGTCGCGCAGGTCGGCTCCGCCGTCGAGCAGGTGCGTGGCGAAGCTGTGCCGCAGGGTGTGCGGGCTGACGCGCTTGTTGTACCACAGAAGCTTGGCGTATTTGGACACGATCCTGTGGATGTCCCTGACCTGAAGCGGCCGGCCATTCTGGCTGAGGAACACCCTGTTTTCGGAGAGGCCCTTGTCGAGCGTCATTCGCACGCGGAGATATTCTCTTAGCGCTTCGACGGCAAAGCGGCCGAGCAGCACGAAGCGCTGTTTGCTTCCCTTTCCGATGACCCTGACCTCGCCGCCGAGCAGGTCGAGGTCTGCGAGCTTCATTGACGCGAGTTCGGCGACGCGGACACCCGTGGAATAGAGCGTCTCGATGATTGCGCGGTCGCGAATTCCGGCGGGCGTGTCGGCGGGCGGGGCCTCGAGCAGTTGTTTCATCTCGTCCACGGAGAGGAATTTCGGGAGGCGCTGCGGAAGCTTAGGGGTTGAGACATCGGCGGCGGGATTATTTTCGACAACGCCCTCGCGCTGCATGAGGCGGAAGAAGGCACGCACGGCGGAGAGCTTTCGCGCGATGCTTCGCCGTGAGGCGCTTTCCGAGTGCAGGCAGGCGAGGTAGGCCCGTATCTTCAGGTTGTCAATTTCGGACAAAGGGATTGAGCCGGCGGAGATTTCGGACCCGCTGTAGTAGCGGTTTGCCAGGAATGACAGAAATGTTTCGAGGTCGCCCATGTAGGCGCGAACGGTGTGGGCGCTGGCGTTGCGTTCCTTCTTGAGGTAATGTTCAAACCGCAGGAGGTGGTCCATTGATGGTTAGCGCCGGGTTTTGGGCGCAGGATGCTGCGCCCCTACAGAGAATTTGACCCGCACTGCGACGAAGTGTGGTCAGCTTGCGGCTTCTTCCTTCGGTTCAACTCTTGTTATTTCTTCCTTGTAGCGGCAGCCCTTTGTGGGGCATCTCAGCTCGAGTCTGCCGTCGCGCGCATATTTTTCGACGAGGTAGCGGCTCTCGCATTGCGGACAGCTCTTATGGACGGGCTTGTCCCAGCTCGTGAACTTGCACTCTGGGAAACGGTTGCATCCGTAGAACAGGCGGCCCTTCTTGGAGTGGCGTTCCACCACCTCTCCGCCGCAGCCCGGCTCAAGACATGCGACGCCGATGCCGAACGGGAACGCGGTCTTGCATTTGGGGTAGCTGGTGCAGGCGATGAACCTGCCGGTGCGGCCGGTCTTGACCGCCATGGGTGAGCCGCAGTTGGGGCATGTCTTGCCGGCGACGATCTGTTTGGCCTGGTCGGCGCTCACGCCGCCTTCCTCTCCCTCGGCCTCCTTGGTGTTACGGCATTCGGGATAGCCGCTGCAGGCGAGGAACTTGCCGAAGCGGCCCCATCGAATGACCATGGGCCTGCCGCATTTGTCGCAGACCTGGTCGGTCGGCACTCCCTCTTTCTTCACGTTGCGCATCTGATGAGTGGCGGTGGCGAGGGAATCCTCGAACGGGCCGTAGAACTCGCGGAGCACCTCCTGCCAGTCCATCTTGCCGTCCTCGACCTCATCGAGCTGTTCCTCCATCTTGGCGGTGAACTCGACGTCGAGTATTTTCGGGAAGTTCTCGACCAGAAGTTGGTTCACGGTGCAGCCCAGTTCGGTCGGCTCAAGCGTCTTTTTTTGCCTTTGCGCGTATTTGCGTTTCTGGATGGTATCCACGATGGTCGCATACGTGCTTGGGCGGCCGATGCCCTTTTCCTCGAGCGCTTTGACGAGCGTGGCCTCGGTGTAGCGCGGGGGCGGCTTGGTGAAATGCTGCTCAGGCAGCACCTTCTCGCAGGTGAGTGCGTCGTTCTCGGCGACGGGCGGGAACGAGCGGTCGCCCTCCTCGCCGTTGCCGTTTTCTTCGGATTCCTCGCGATAGAGCACGAGGAAGCCGGGTCTGGTGAGCACCGAGCTGGTCGCGCGGAGCAGGTACTTTCCGTCGGCCTCGATCTCGATAGTGGTCTGGTTGTAAAATGCGGGCGACATCTGGCTGGCGAGGAAGCGGTTCCAGATGAGCGTGTAGAGCGCGAGATGCTCCTTCGTGAGATGGGGCTTTAGTCGGTCCGGGGTCCACTCCATCGAAGTCGGTCGTATCGCCTCGTGCGCATCCTGCGCGGCGCGTTTGTTCTTGAACACGTTGACATGATTGGGCGGATAGCAGTCCGGTCCGTACTTTTCGAGGATATATTTGAGGGCGGCATCCTGTGCTTCCTTCGAGATGCGGACCGAATCGGTTCTCATATATGTGATGAGGGCGACGTTGCCCTCGCCGGGAATCTCGATGCCTTCATATAATTCCTGTGCGATCCTCATGGTGCGCGTGGTGCGCATGCCGAGCTTCTTGAAGGCCTCTTGTTGGAGTGTGCTCGTGATGAACGGGGGATACGGCCTGCGTCGGACCTCTTTGGTCTCGGCGCTCTTCACGACGTAGGCGGCTTTCTTCAGCGCGTCGGACAACCTGCTCGCCTCTTGCTCATTCGGAATCTCGGCCTTCTCGCCCTCGACCTTGACCAGTTGGGCCTCGAACGGGGAATAGCCTTCCTTCACAAGGAGGGCCATGATGGACCAATATTCCTGGGGCACGAACTTTTCGATTTCCTCCTGGCGCTCGCAGAGCATCCTGACGGCGACCGATTGCACTCTGCCGGCGCTGAGGCCGCGTTTGACCTTGTTCCACAATAGCGGGCTGAGCTTGTAGCCGACGAGGCGGTCGAGCACGCGCCTGGCCTGCTGGGCGTTGACGAGGTGCATGTCGATGTCGCGCGGGTTGTTGATGGCGTCCAGGATGGCGCTCTTGGTAATCTCATTGAAGACAATGCGGTGAGTGGTCTTGTTCTTGTTGAGGCCGACAGCCTCTTTGATGTGCCAGCCGATGGCTTCGCCCTCGCGGTCGAAGTCGGAGGCAAGATAGATCACTTCGGCCCCCTTGGCGCTCTGCTTGAGCTTGGCGACTATCTTCTTCTTTTCCGACGGGACCTCGTAGTGAGGCTTGAACCCGCCGTCCACCTCGACTCCGAGGGTCTTCTCGGGCAGGTCGCGCACATGACCCATGGAGGCTTCCACGCGATAGTCCTTGCCCAAGTACCTGTTTATGGTTTTCGCCTTGGCGGGCGATTCGACTATAACCAGCTTCTTAGCCACGCGTTACGACTTCCTTCCCTGGAAATATTCCAGCCATTCCTTAACGTCAATCTCTTTTCTCTGGTGTGCGGGAACCGGTTTGTCCTCGCCATTCGGCTCGGATTCCAGTTGTCTGGCAAAATCCTCTGCGGAAATGAGCCGAGCCCGTCGAGCGCGCGCACACCGGCGAATTTCGTTGTCCGACGATACAATTGTCATCCCCTTCGGATTGGGGTCACGTCTTATCAAGTCGATTATCATGGTGTCGGCGGAACTCGTTGGGGACGCGAAGATTACGCGCAATCTCGGGCCTGTTCGCACCGGGGCGAAATCAACGTCAGATCCCTTGTCGAACACCACGATTACCTTTTGTCGAGTACCATGCAAGCGTCGTGCCAAAATCCGAACCAGCTTGTCCTCGTCGTTCGGGTCGGCGAGGGAGATCGTGGACATTTTGCCGATAAGATTGTGTCCATCGATGATGAGCGGCATCGCGAATTCACTCCTTTCGCCGGCGTGGTGATTATAACCCCACTCCAATACCTTGTCAAATAAGGCCACGCTCCGCTATTTGGGCTGTGGGATGCTTGCGTGGCGCTTTATGGTTGTTGAGGAAGGGCAGTGTGGGAAGGTTCTGAGCGCCGTTTCCGCGATTGAGCTTCGTTGGGGCTTGACAATCAGTTTCTGAGGTGGTATAGTTATAGATTGCTTGCTGTATCAACGAGTCTTTGTCGTTGTTCCGGCCTGTTTGAGGAGTGAATTCCAAACTCCACCTTTCAAACTACTCGATGATCGTCTGAGGGGACATCTTTATGGCCTATAAGAAAGCCATTGTCAGAGAACGTTACTCTTTTGCCAAGGACCCGGAAATCGTAGAGCTTCCGAATCTGATCGAGATTCAGAAGGAGTCCTACGACAATTTCCTGCAAATGGACAAGCCGCCGGAGGGGAGGGCGAACGAAGGGCTCCAGGCGGTATTCCACGACGTATTTCCCATCGTCTCGAACGACGGGCTTTCCTCGCTTGAGTTCGTGAGCTACTCGCTGAGTCCATCGAAGTATTCGGTGACGGAGTGTCAGAAGCGGGGCATGACGTATGCGGCCTCATTGAAGGCCAAGATCCGTCTTGTCCTGTATGAAGAGGACTCTTCCGGCAACAAGCAGCCCATCGCGATCAAGGAGCAGGATGTGTTCGTCGGCGAACTTCCGCTCATGACCGAGAAGGGGACATTCATCATTAATGGCGCCGAGCGAGTGGTGGTCAGTCAGCTTCATCGTTCGCCGGGGGTCTGCTTCGAGGAAAAGCAGCATCCGAGCGGACGGATGTTGCTTTCGGGCAGGATAATCCCGTATCGTGGGGCGTGGGTCGAGTTTGAGTTTGACATCAACGATGTGCTGTACATGCACGTTGACCGCCGTACGCGTATCGTCGCCACTGCGTTCCTGCGGGCGCTCGGGTACGAGGCGGACGAGGAAATCATCAAGCTGTTCTATGATGCCGAGGAGGTTCGGTTGGGCCAGGTCAAGGCCATGACCGAGGGTACGCGCTTCGATATTGACGAGCTTGTTGACCGCTATCTTCTGCAAGACGTCGTGGACGAGGCCACCGGAGAGGTGCTCGCCAAATCGCGGGAAAAGGTCACCAAGCGGCTTCTGGCCATGTTGCAGGAGCGCGGGATAAAGACGGTGTGGCTGATCAAGTTCGATTCGCCGAACGAGACCCTGTCGCTTCTGAAGACGCTTGACGCCGACCACATCAAGACGACGACGGACGCGCTCATCGAGATATATCGGCGGATGCGTCCGGGCGACCCGGCGACCGTCAACACAGCCAAGACGCTGTTCGAGAAGACTTTCTTTGATCCAGCGAGGTATAACCTTTCGCCGGTGGGCAGGTACAAGATCAATCGGAAGCTCAACCTTGACGTTCCGATGGAGACGCTCACTCTCCGGCCCGAAGACGTGATCGAGACAATCAAATACCTTATTACCCTGAAGAACGGCAAGGGACAGATAGATGACATAGACCATCTCGGAAACAGGCGTGTGCGTTCCGTGGGCGAGCTTCTCGCAAACCAGATACGCATCGGGCTGGTGCGGATGGAGCGCACCATCAAGGAGCGCATGAACTTCCAGGAAATGGACGCGGTCACTCCGCAGAGCCTGATCAACCCGAAGCCTGTGAGCGCGGTGATCAAGGACTTCTTTGGCCGAAGCCAGTTGTCGCACTTCATGGACCAGACCAACCCGCTGGCGGAATTGACGCACAAGCGCCGTCTGAGCGCGTTGGGTCCGGGCGGTCTCAGCCGTGAGCGGGCCGGGTTCGAGGTGCGCGACGTGCATCCGACGCACTACGGGCGCATCTGTCCGGTGGAAACGCCTGAAGGCCCGAACATCGGCCTCATGGCGTCTCTGAGCACGTACGCGCGGATCAACAAATTCGGCTTCCTCGAGACTCCGTACCGGAAGGTCGAGAAGGGAAAGGTGACCGACAAGATAGATTACCTGTCCGCCTATGAGGAGGACAGGTACGTCATCGCGCAGGCCAACGCGCCGCTGGACAAGAAGAACCGGTTCGTCAACGATCTGGTGCTGTGCCGTTACATGGCGGACTTCAAGCTCATGCCTGCCGAGAAGGTGGACTACATGGACGTCTCGCCCAAGCAATTGGTCAGCGTGGCTGCGGCGCTTATACCGTTCCTCGAGCACGACGACGCCAACCGTGCGCTCATGGGTTCCAACATGCAGCGGCAGGCGGTTCCCCTGCTGGTGTCGGAGGCTCCGCTTGTGGGGACCGGCCTCGAGCTGATCACAGCCAAGAACTCCGGCGCCGTCACTCTCGCGAAGCATAACGGTACCGTCGAGAGCGTGACCGGCGAGCGCATCATCGTGCGACGGCGGAGCGCGCAAGGGGACGGCGGGACTCAGGAGGACATCTATTGGCTCCAGAAATTTGTCAGGTCGAACCAGGGGACGTGCGTCAACCAGAGGCCCGTCGTGCGTGAAGGCGACCGGGTAAAGAAGGGCGATGTGATCGCCGACGGACCGGCCACCGACGTGGGCGAACTGGCGCTGGGCCGCAACGTGCTCGTCGCGTTCATGCCGTGGGAAGGATACAATTTTGAAGACGCCATCCTCGTCAGTGAAAAGATTGTGAAGGAGGACGTTTTCACTTCGATTCACATCGAGGAGTTCGAGATCGAGGCGCGCGACACCAAACTTGGGCGCGAAGAGATAACGCGAGACATACCCAACGTCAGCGAAGAAGCGCTGAAGGACCTCGATGAAGACGGGATTATCCGTATCGGCGCCGAGGTGCGCCACGGCGATATCCTCGTCGGCAAGGTCAGCCCGAAAGGCGAGACGGAACTGGCGCCCGAGGAGAAGCTTTTGAGGGCCATTTTCGGGGAGAAGGCCGAGAATGTGCGTGATTCCTCGCTGAGGGTGCCGCCCGGGATCGAGGGCATCGTCATTGACGTGAAGGTGTTCTCGCGCAAGGAACGCTCCAAGGGAGAGAAGGCCAAGGTCAGCGAAAAGAGAGAACAGCAAAAGATCGAGCACAAATACGAGTACGAGATCAAGCGTCTTCATGCCGAGTGCATCGAGGCCGCGCGCAAGCTGCTGGACGGCGCCCGGGCGAGCAACGACGTGGTTGACGGGAAGACCGAAGAGGTGGTGTTCAAGCAGCGGCATATCATCCGGCCGGAGGACCTCGATAAAGCTGAATACGCGCATCTGTATCAGCTGAAGGTCTCCGACAAGGACATTCAAACCGGCTTGGAGAGGCTGCTCATGCAGACGCAGGAGCGCGAGAACGTGCTTCTGGCCGAGAAGGAGTCCTCGCTTGAACTGCTCAAGAAGGGCGATGAACTGCCGCCGGGCGTCATAAAGATGGTCAGGGTCTATGTGGCCACGAAACGGAAGCTTTCGGTCGGCGACAAGATGGCGGGGCGTCATGGAAACAAGGGGGTCGTCGCCAAGGTTCTTCCGGAAGAGGACATGCCGTTCCTGCCGGACGGCACACCCGTGGAGGTCATATTGAACCCGCTCGGAGTGCCCTCCCGAATGAACGTTGGGCAGATACTTGAGACGCACCTGGGCTGGGCAACCAAGAAGCTGAACATGTGGGTAAACTCGCCGGTGTTCAGTGGCGCCGACGAGCACGAGATAAAGGCGTTTCTCGCGAAGGCGGGCCTTCCCGAAGATGGGAAGACGCTGCTTTACGACGGGCGAACGGGCAAGCCGTTTGACCAGAAGATATGCGTGGGCTACATCTATATGATGAAGCTGGCGCATCTGGTCGATGACAAAATCCATGCCCGTGCGATAGGGCCGTACTCGCTGGTCACCCAGCAGCCGCTGGGCGGGAAGGCGCAGTTCGGCGGACAGAGATTCGGCGAGATGGAGGTCTGGGCCTTGGAGGCGTATGGCGCAGCCAACATCCTGCAGGAACTTCTAACGATCAAGAGCGATGATGTCACGGGCCGCGCCAAGGCGTATGAGGCGATTGTCAAGGGTCAGCAGCACCTTGAGACAGGAACCCCCGAATCGTTCAATGTCCTGCTCAAGGAGATGCAAGGCCTGTGTCTGGACGTCCAGAAACTCAGGAAGCTGGAGGGCGGGGATGAAGAAGAGCCGCCCAAAGTCGTTGGTCCACTTGACTGAACACGAGGTAAGGGGGATCGCAATTGGCTAACTATAGTCTGACAGCAGGGGAAAAATTCGACGCTATCATGATAAAGATCGCGTCGCCCGAGGTTATCCGCAAATGGTCACGCGGCGAGGTCAAGAAGCCCGAGACCATCAATTATCGCACATTCAAACCGGAAAAAGACGGCCTGTTCTGCGAGAAGATATTCGGGCCCGTCAAGGACTGGGAGTGCAGTTGCGGAAAGTACAAAAAGGTCAAGCATCGCGGCATCACCTGCGACAGGTGCGGGGTAGAGGTGACGGAGGCCCGCGTGCGGCGGGAGCGGATGGGGCACATCACGCTTGCCTCGCCCGTCTCGCACATCTGGTTTTTCAAGACGACTCCGAGTTGCATCGGAAACCTGCTTGACCTGGGCGTTCGCGCGCTGGAGAAAGTGCTCTATTTCGAGGAATATATCGTCATTGACCCTGCCAAGAGCCCTCTCAAGAAGATGCAGACGCTCTCGGAAGAGGCCTACCGAAAGGCCCGCGAGGATTTCGGCTACGACTTCGAGGCGAAGATGGGGGCAGAAGCGATAAAGCAGCTCCTCGATGAGATCGACATTGACACGCTGTGCAAGGAGCTCCACGCCGAGTTCAAGAGCACAAACTCGAAGCAGAAGAAAAAGAAGATTAACAAGCGACTGCGTATCGCTGAGGCCATCCGCCTTTCCGGCAACAAGCCCTCGTGGATGATCCTGGACGTGCTGCCGGTGATACCGCCCGACCTCAGGCCGCTCGTGCCGCTGGAGGGCGGCCGCTACGCCACGAGCGACCTCAACGACCTGTACCGGCGCGTCATCAATCGCAACAACCGGCTCAAGCGGCTGATCGAGCTGAAGGCGCCCGAGGTCATCGTGCGCAACGAGAAGCGGATGTTGCAGGAAGCCGTGGACGCGCTGTTCGACAACGGACGCCATGGGCGCACCGTTCTTGGCGCGGGTAACCGGCCGCTGAAATCATTGAGCGACATGCTCAAGGGCAAGCAGGGACGGTTCCGCCAGAATCTCCTCGGCAAGCGGGTGGATTACTCGGGCCGGTCGGTCATCGTGGTCGGTCCTGAACTGAAGCTCCATCAGTGCGGCTTGCCCAAGAAGATGGCGCTCGAGTTGTTCGAGCCGTTCATCATGCAGAAGCTGCGCGAGCGCAACCTGGCCACGACGATCAAGGCCGCCAAGAAGATCATCGCCCAAGCCAAGTCCGAGGTATGGGACATCCTGGAAGAGGTCATCCGGGAACATCCGGTTCTTCTGAACCGCGCTCCGACGCTGCACCGGCTTGGCATCCAGGCCTTTGAGCCTGTGCTTATCGAAGGAAAAGCCATCAGGATACATCCGCTGGTATGCGCCGCGTTCAACGCCGACTTCGACGGCGACCAGATGGCGGTTCACGTGCCTCTTTCGCCGGAGGCCCAGCTTGAGGCTCGCATCCTGATGCTGTCGTCCAACAACATCTTCTCGCCCGCTCATGGCAGGCCGATTGTAGCGCCCACGCAGGATATGGTGCTCGGCATCAACTACCTGACCAAGGAAAAGCCGGGCGCCAAAGGAGAGGGCAAGAAATTCCGCGACAAGAACGAAGTGCTGATGGCGCTGGATTCGGGCGCCATTGACCTGCACGCCAATATCTTCGTGCGTGAGAACGGCGAGGTGCTCAAGACTACGGCGGGCCGGATCGTGCTCAACGAAGGGCTACCGGCGGAACTGGGCTTTATCAACTCCGAGATCAGCAAGGAACAGCTCGGCCAGATCATCATTGAATGTCACGAACGGCTGGGCCACGACAAGACCGTGGAAGTGCTCGACAGGCTGAAGAACATAGGCTTCCGCGAATCGACCCGGGCGGGCATCTCGATCGCGATGGACGACATGATAATTCCCAGAGACAAGAAGAATCTGGTGGGCCAGGCCGAGAAGCTGGTCGAGGAGATCGAGACGCAGTACCAGCGAGGGCTTATCACGGAGGGCGAGCGCTACAACAAGATAATCGACGCCTGGACCCACTGCACCGAAGAAGTCGCCGAAAAGATGTTCGAGGAGCTCAAGAGAGACAAGGATGGATTCAACGGAATCTATCTCATGGCAAGCTCGGGCGCGCGCGGCAGCAAACAGCAGATACGCCAGCTTGCCGGAATGCGCGGCCTCATGGCCAAGCCCTCGGGCGAGATCATCGAGAACCCGATCCGCAGCAACTTCCGCGAAGGTCTGAGCGTGCTCGAATACTTCATCTCCACCCACGGCGCCCGGAAAGGCCTTGCCGATACGGCACTCAAGACCGCCGACGCCGGTTATCTCACGCGCCGCCTGGTTGACGTCGCCCAGGACATCATCATTAACGAGGAGGACTGCGGCACTCTTAACGGGATAAGCGTTCGCGCGATGCTGGAGAGCAAGGAACAGGTGGAGCGCTACAAGGAACGCATAATCGGGCGCGTTTCTCTTGACGACATCATTGACCCGAAGACAAAGGAGGTCCTCGTCGAGGCCAACAGCGAGATTGACGAGAAGGTGGCCGAAGAGATAGAGAGACGGGGGATCGACTCGCTTCGGATCAGGTCGGTGCTGACATGCGAGTCCGAGCACGGGGTCTGCGTGATGTGTTACGGGCGCAACCTGGCGACCGGCAAGCTCGTCGAACAGGGCGAGGCCGTGGGGATAGTCGCTGCCGAATCCATCGGCGAGCCCGGCACCCAGCTTACCATGCGGACGTTCCACATAGGCGGAACCGCGAGCACGCAAGTGGAGAAGTCCACGATCCGCGTGCAGAACGCAGGCATCGTTCAGTATGTGGGGTTGCGAACGGTCACGAATCAAAAGGGAGAGACCGTCGCGGCGGGCCGCGGCGGCGATATCATCATCGTCGGTGAGAACGAGCGCGAACTCGAGCGCTACACCGTGCCCGCCGGCGCCATCATCCTATTCGCGGACAGGGAGCGCATCAAGAAGAACGACCTGCTCACCCGGTGGGACCCTTACATCCGCTCCATCATCACGGAGACCGACGGCCGTGTGAAGTATGAAGACATCATAGAAGGCCTCACGATGCACGAGGAAACCGACGCCATCACGGGCTCGCGCAACCGCATCATCATCGAGCACAAGGAGGATAAGCATCCACAGATAAGCATCGTGGACACGAGGGATCCTGAGAAGGTGCTAGACTTTTACACCGTTCCCGTCGGGGCGCACCTGGGGGTTGAGGACGGCGCGCTGGTCCATGCGGGTGACGCGCTCGCGAAGACGCCCAGGCAGTTCAGCAAGACCAAGGACATCACCGGCGGTCTGCCTCGCGTGGCGGAACTTTTCGAGGCCAGGAAGCCGAAGGACCCCGCCATCATCTCCGAGATCGACGGCATAGTCGAGTTGGGCGGTTATCAGAAAGGCATGCGCAAGATCCGCATCATCCCGAAAAGCGGAAAGGAGCGCGAATACCTCATTCCGCACGGAAAACATCTCAACGTGCACACCGGCGACAGAGTGGTCGCGGGCCAGCAGTTGATTGACGGACCGGTGGTCCCGCAGGATATCCTCAGGGTTTCGGGCGAGAAGCGGTTGCAGGAATACCTGCTCAACGAAATTCAGGACGTCTACCGGCTGCAGGGCGTGAGCATCAACGACAAGCATATTGAGATAATGATCCGGCAGATGCTCAAAAAAGTTAAAATAGAGAACCCGGGTGACACCAATTTCCTCACAAACCAGCAGGTGGACAAGAACAGGTTCCAGGAGGAAAACGCGCGCGTGATGAGGGAGGGCGGCGAACCCGCTTCGGCCAAACCGATCCTGCTCGGGATCACCAAGGCGTCGCTCAGCACTGACAGTTTCATCGCGGCAGCCGCGTTTCAGCAGACCACGCGCGTGCTCACCGACGCCGCCATCAGCGGGCGCGTCGACGAGCTGCGCGGGCTCAAGGAAAACGTGATCATCGGGCACCTGATTCCCGCCGGAACCGGCTCAAAATTTTATAAGGACATCGATATCGAGGTGGACGAGCCCATCTTTGCTGCGCCTCTGGTGCAAAAGGAAGTTGCGCTGGAGGAGACAAAGGAAGAGCTTGGAGAAGGTCTCGAGGAACAATCGGAGGAGGAAACAGCGCAGGCGGAAAAAAGCTCTTGACAAGGCCGCTTGCGCTGTGTATAATTATTGTCTGTGACCCAAACGGGTTGTTTTTTAAGGAGGCGGCCCGCTTTCGAGCGGGCTGTCGAGGATTTACCCTTAACCAAAGGAGTGGGAGAGGAAATTGCCCACGATCAACCAACTGGTGAAACAAGGGCGTGAACGGGTCAAGGCGAAGACCGCCGCGCCCGCCCTGCAAGGATGCCCCCAGAGGCGAGGTGTCTGCACCAGGGTTTACACCGTTACTCCGAAAAAGCCCAATTCCGCCCTCCGCAAGGTGGCCAGGGTGCGACTGACGAACGGAATAGAAATTACAAGCTATATTCCGGGCGTCGGTCATAACCTGCAAGAGCACTCCGTCGTCCTTGTGAGAGGCGGCAGGGTAAAGGACATACCGGGCGTCCGCTACCATATTATCAGGGGCACCCTGGACACCATGGGCGTCCAGGATCGCCGCCGCGGGCGCTCCAAATACGGCGCCAAACGGCCGAAGTAGTTAAGAGAGCGGCGCATCGTCGGCGCCGGTTCCCTCACGGGCCGTGCCGGGGGTAACGGCATACGAGAATGAGTGAAGAACATCGTAATGCCGTTTTTTAGTGTCAGGAGACAGGTCAGATGCCAAGAAGGAAAGCAGCAGTAAAACGGACACCGCTGCCCGACCCGAAATATGACAGCACGAGCATAACGAGCTTTGTCAATACATTAATGATGGAAGGCAAGAAGGGGCTCGCCGAGAAGACCGTGTACGCGGCGCTCGAGATCGCCGCCAAGAAGCTGAACACCGACGTGCTGGATGTCTTTCACAAGGCCCTCAACAACGTCAAGCCGGTCCTCGAGGTCAAATCCAGGAGAGTCGGCGGCTCGACGTATCAGGTGCCGGTGGAAGTCAGGCCGGAAAGACGAACCAGCCTCGCAATGAGATGGCTGATCTCCTACGCCCGCCAGCGGGGCGAGAAAACCATGAAAGAGAAGCTCGCCGGCGAACTGGTTGACGCTTACAAGGGTGAGGGAGCGTCGGTCAAGAAGAAGGACGATACGCACAGGATGGCAGAGGCCAACAAGGCGTTCGCGCACTACAGGTGGTAAAGGAGATCGTAATGGGCCTGAGTTCCGCCGTGAGGAGGCATGAAGGAACCGAGCCTTTGAGGATAGATGAAGTTATGAATGGAGCAGCAGCAGGAAAACTTAACGGAAAACGCAAGACACCGGCCGTCGACCGAGGCGGGAACGGGGGGGGCGCCGTGTCTCCTCTGGACCGGGTCGACCGCCAGACCGCGCTTCGGAATACTCGCAACATAGGCATAATGGCCCATATTGACGCGGGCAAGACCACGATCACCGAACGCATTCTCTATTATACCGGCCGGACCTACAAGATGGGTGAAGTCCATGAAGGCGCCGCCGAGATGGACTGGATGGAGCAGGAAAAAGAGCGTGGAATAACCATCACATCCGCCGCCACCACCTGCCACTGGAAGAACCACCGCATCAACATAATCGACACGCCGGGGCACGTGGATTTCACCGTCGAGGTCGAGCGTTCGCTTCGCGTGCTCGACGGCGCAATAGCCGTCTTTGACGGGGTCGCGGGCGTCGAGCCTCAGACCGAGACAGTGTGGCGCCAGGCCGACAAGTACCGTGTTCCCCGCATCGCTTTCGTCAACAAGATGGACCGAGTGGGCGCCGACCTGGACATGTCCATACGGACCATGCGGGAACGATTGGCGGCGAAAACGCTGAAACTGCAGTTGCCCGTCGGCCAGGAAGAGACATTTTCGGGCGTGGTGGACCTGATCCGCATGAAGGCATATATTTATAATGATGAAAGCCTGGGAGCGATCTACGACGAAATAGATGTCCCGGCGGAACTACAGGCGTTGGCCGAACGCTCCCGCCACAAGATGATTGAAACCTTGGCCGAAGAAGACGATGCGATAACCGAGAAATATCTGGAAAATCAGCCGATCTCGGCCGATGAGATCGATGCGGCCATTCGACGCTGCACCCTGGCGGGCAAACTGACGCCGGTATTGTGCGGAGCCGCCTTCCGAAACAAGGGCGTCCAGATTCTCCTCGATGCCGTCGTCAAATATCTTCCTTCGCCGCTCGATGTTCCCCCCGTCACGGGGATATCTCCGACGAAAAAGAAAGAAGTGACCCGCCGTCCCAGCGACGAGGAGCCTTTCGCGGCCCTCGCATTCAAACTGGTGAGTGACCCATTCGTCGGCAAACTCACCTATTTCCGTGTGTACTCGGGAGTTGTGAAGACGGGGCAGATGGTCTACAACCCGACGCGGAAGACAAAGGAGCGCATCGGCAGGCTCCTGCTCATGCACGCTAACAAGCGGCAGGATGTCACGGTCGCCCGCACCGGCGACATCGTTGCGGCGGTCGGACTGAAAGAAACCACCACCGGCGACACCCTTTGCGACACGAATCATCAGATAGTTCTGGAGAGCATGGTCTTTCCCGTACCGGTTATCTCGGTTGCAATCGAACCAAAGACCAAGGCAGACCAGGAAAAACTGAGCACCGCGCTGAGGCGGCTTTCCGACGAAGACCCCACCTTCAAGGTCAAGGTGGACCCGGAGACCGGGCAAACGATCATTGAAGGCATGGGAGAACTTCACCTCGACATAATTGTGGACCGAATGATGCGGGAATATTCCGTCAAGGCGAACGTGGGTAAGCCGCAGGTGGCTTATAAGGAAAGCATCACGCAGATCGCCATTGGCGAGAAGAAGTTCGCGAAACAGACCGGTGGACGCGGGCAGTATGGCCATGTCAAACTGCAGGCCGAGCCGCTGGAACGGGGAAAAGGATTCGAGTTTGAGAACAAGACCGTTGGAGGAGTGATCCCGAAGGAATTCGTCCCGTCCATCGAACAAGGCGTGAGAGAGGCGCTGGAAAACGGCGTGCTCGCGGGCTATCCCATGGTGGACATCAAGGTGAGCCTGCTCGACGGGTCCTATCACGAGGTCGATTCCTCCGACCTCGCTTTCCGGATTGCGGGCTCAATGGCGTTCCGCGACGCCGCCGAAAAGGCCGGTCCCCAACTTCTGGAACCTATCATGAAGATCGAGGTTGTCGTGCCCGAGGTCTACATGGGGGATGTGCTCGGCGACATCACTGCGCGGCGGGGCCGGATCGAAGGGGTCGAGACACGGAGCTCCAGCCGGGTCGTCAGCGCCAAGGTGCCGCTTGCGGAGATGTTCGGTTATGCCACCGACCTTAGGTCGAAGACGCAGGGCAGGGCGACCTATACCATGCAATTCTCTCACTACGGCGAGTTGCCGAAGTCTCTTGCGGAGGCAATAATCGAAAAGGTGACCGGATGACTTCGGGAGAAGTCCAAGCTTAATAGATAAGGAGGCTGTGCTCATAATGGCCAAGCAGAAATTTGAGCGGACCAAGCCGCACATCAACGTAGGGACGATAG
>CAZEBC010000046.1:0-23540 GCA_964510165.1 uncultured bacterium | reverse complement strand
TCCTGTGTTTGCTCATCTCCGCCCGCTCTCTTTGTCAAGCCCTCACCACGGACGACCTGCAGGATGTCATCAGCCTGTATGGGATAGCCCCGGCTGAATATGAGGGCCTTCTGCAAGGCGTTGGCGAGTTCTCGCACATTGCCCGGCCAGGGATGATCCTCCACCACCGCTCGAGCTTCTTCGGTGAGTCCGGGGTTATCTATGTCCATTTCTTTGGAGAATCTGGAAAGGAAATAGTCGCACAGGAGCAAGGTGTCTCCTTTGCGCTGGCGCAGGGGAGGAAGCTCGATCGTCACAACCTTCAGGCGGTAGTAAAGGTCCTCCCTGAAGCGACCCTCGGCAAGCGCGGCCTCGAGGTTGCGATTGGTTGCGGCGATTATCCTGACGTCAACCGGGATGGTGTCTCGCCCGCCAAGACGCTCGATGCTCCTCTCCTGGAGAAGCCGCAGAATCTTCGCCTGGATACTCAGCGGCATGTCTCCGATTTCGTCAAGGAACACGGTTCCGCCGTTGGCCTGTTCGATCTTTCCGACTCGTCTCGAAACGGCGCCGGTGAACGCGCCCTTCTCGTACCCGAAGAGCTCGCTCTCGAGCAGGGTCTCCGGAATGGCAACGCAGTTTATCACAAGGAACGGCTTTTCCGAACGCAGGCTGTGCTGGTAGATGGCGCGCGCCACCAGCTCCTTGCCGGTCCCCGATTCGCCCCGGATGAGCACCGTGGCGTCGGTCGGCGCCACGCGGCCTATCGCCTTGTACACTTCCTGCATCGGCTGACTTCTTCCGACAAGAGCGTCGGCCGACGCCGCCTCTGGAACCACGTCCATTTCGACGCGCGACCGCATGAAGCGGCCGGCCTCCAGGGCCTGCTCAATGAGGGTCAGGATATCGGGGATATCAAACGGCTTCAGCAGGTAATCGAATGCCCCAAGCTTGGTGGCCTCGATAGCGGTATCGGTAGTGCCATAGGCGGTCATTATTATGACGGGCATCTTGGAGTCGATCTCGCGCATGGCCTTGAATGCCTCTATTCCGCTCATGCCGGGGAGACGCACATCCATGATCACCAGGTCGGGCAGTCTCCGGCTGATCGCTTCGAGGCCCGCTTCACCCGTCGAGGCCAGCGTCACCTCGTATCCTTCCTCGCGCAACAACTTGTCGAAGCTTTGCCGCAATTGCGAGTCGTCATCTATTATCAGGACCAGGCTCACGACTATTCCTCCGCTACCGGAAGAGTGATTATGAACGTTGCTCCCTGCCCCTCCTCGGAGCGCAGGTCCAACCTGCCTCCATGCTCCTCGATAATGCGCGAGGCAGTGGAAAGCCCAAGACCGGTACCCTCTTTCTTCGTGCTGAAGAACGGCTGCATCACTTTCTGGCGGATGGACTCGGGAATGCCCGGCCCGTTATCGGTCACACGAACGACGATGGCCCTTCCCAGTTCCTCGGCCAGTCCGTCCTCTTCGGTGATTGAGATCACGCCCCCGTCGGTCATAGCCTCGCACGAGTTGACGATCAGGTTCACCAAGACTTCTTTGAGGAGCTCCGGGTCGGCCTCGATGATGGGAAGAGGTTGTCGCCGATGCCGCTCGACGGTGACGCCGTCTCGTTCGAGCCGCTTCTCGAGTAACTGCAAGGCGCTGTCCATCACGTCGGACACGTTTGTTTTCTGCAACTTCAGCTTGGGCGGGCGTGAGAACTCCAGAAAATTGCGGACGATGTTGTCAAGGTGACGCATCTCATCGGAGATGACCTGAAAATCCTCTTGCTGCGTGGGGGACATCTCGAGGCTTCGCTTGAGAGAGAACAGGCGCATATTAATGGAAGTCATGGGATTACGGATGCTGTGCGCCACTTCCGCCGCGAGCTTGCCGACCGTCGCCATCTTTTCGGATTGTATCAGTCGCTCACGGCTCTTCTCCAATTCCATATGGGTCTGGCCAACGTCATCGATAAGCCCGCGAACTCCATGCCGCAACGCCGCGACCTCGTCCTCCCGGGTGGCCTTGTCGCCGCCCGCCATGACCGCCAACCTCCGAATGGGATCGAGCACCTGAGTCACCAAAGCGAAGGAAAGCACAACCCCGATGATGACCGCGGCTGAAATCGCGCCACCCGCAATTATGCGCAGACGCAAAGCCTCTTTTCTTGCCTGCGCCCAGGTCTGGCTAAGCGTCTTGCTATGAATCTCAATATGCTCTTCACACGGCTTCAGGACGTTGAAGAATTCTCCACGCACTTCCCTGTGGAGTTTTGCCCCTTCCTCGTGACGCCCCGCTTTGTAAAGCGCAATAACCCGGTCCTTGGCCTCGATGTAGTTCCTGTATTCCGATTCAATCTTGTCGAGATAAGCATTGTGCTCCTGCCTGCGGTCCACAGCCCGGGCTTCCTTGAGACGTTCGTCAAAGGCCTGGCGAGCTTTGCCCAGTTGTTCGAGCCAGGCCGGGTCGGCCTCAAGGATATAATAGGAGACGTACCCTCGTTGGTTGAGCAATGCGGTCTCCAGCCCCTTTGCCGCCTGTAACGAGGCGACATCCTTCTGTATGATCGAGGTGAGAAGAGACTCCATGCGGTAAGTGTACCATATCATGACAAATCCCCCACCCACGGTTATAAGCACAAGCGCCGCGAGAGTCGAAAGTATTCTCGCCCGTAGTCGGGGGCGACTCCAAAGCTTCATGAATAAACCTCTCCTGGGGTGAGGCGGGGGGGCTTCCGCACATCAAACACAGTTATAGTCTACCTCAAAACCTATCAAAACACAACTCCGGAATCAGCTTACAGTACACAATACCATTTAAGAGTGGATTCGGGCGGGTTTCGAGAACCTGCTTGACTTTATCGCGGAGATTTGCTATCTTTTTAGCGGGCAAAGTGTTGCCTGCATTTTTTTGTGGGCCGTTAGCTCAACTGGTAGAGCAAGTGACTCTTAATCACTAGGTTCGGGGTTCGAGTCCCTGACGGCTCACCGTGCGGCAGGGGTCGGCGCCGGTCCGACAGCATCCGGGCGGGTGGCGGAATCTGGCAGACGCGCATGACTTAGGATCATGTACCATTCGGTGTGCGGGTTCAAATCCCGCCCCGCCCACCCCTTGTTCCCCGCCTGGCTCACCACTTTCCGTTTTGGAGGAGATAATTGAAAGTAACTATTGAAAAGCCAACCAGCTATCAAAGGGTCTTGAAGATAGAGGTCCCTTCCGAGAAGGTCGGCGCAGAAATCGAAAGCATATACTCACGCCTGCAGAAAACGGCCACACATCCAGGCTTCCGCCCGGGAAAAGTCCCCCGAAAACTGCTTGAGAAGAAATACGGCGAATCGGTACGAAACGAAGCCCTTGAGGCGACCGTTACCGCATCCCTGAGGAGCGCGCTCGAAGAGGAAAAACTCACGCCTTTGACCGACCCCGACTTTGGCGAGGTGAACTTCGGCGAAGAGGGGCCGCTTCTGTTCACGGCGACAATCGAGGTCGAACCCGAGGTCCAACTCGCCGAGTACAAAGGGATCGAACTCAAGCGCCCAAAGCTGGAAGTAACCGATGAAGATGTCAATCGCGTGCTCGAGAGGTTGCGGCTGAGCCATTCCAAATACCTTCCCGCAGACAGACCTGTGGAGAAAGGCGACATTGTCATCATCGATTTCGAGAGCTTCAAGGATGGAAAACCGCTGGAAGGCGGGAGGGCGGAAAACTTTCCCTTGGAGGTTGGCTCGCAAGCGTTCGGCGATGATTTCGAGAATCAGCTTGTCGGCATGGCAAAGGGAGAGAAACGGCGGGTTTCGGTCCGCTATCCTGATGACTATCGGGACCCCGACTTGGCCGGCAAAGACATAGAGTTCGAGGTGGTTGTCAAGGATGTCAAGCTCCGCGAACTCCCTCCGCTCGATGATGATTTCGCAAAGGAATTGGGCCAATTTGACACACTCGAAGAATTGAAAAAACATACACGGGAAAACCTTCAGGAGGACTTGAAGCGCCGCCTCGAGCATTTTGTGCGCGAGCAGGCGCTTGTGAAGGTCGTCAACGAATCGAAGGCCGAGATTCCGCCCAAGCTCAGAGCCAGGGTGGGCGCCTCGATTTTTGAGGAGGAGATAAGAAATCTGGCCTATCGTGGTCTAAAGAAGGAAACGATCACCGAACAGCGTGACAAGATCGCGGAGTTTGCCGAGGCCGAGGCGGCGCGCCAACTGAAAATCGTGTTTGTGACCGGCGAGATAGCAAGGCGCGAGAACCTGAGCGTCTCCGATGAGGAACTCAAACAAAGCATCGAGGAAACGATCAAGGATTCCGAAGACCCGCGCATGAGGAATTACCTCAGCGGCGACCGCGTTCGTCAACGTTACCGCCAACAATTGCTCCGCAACAGAGTATTGGATTTTGTCGTGAACAATGCTAGAATAACAGAAGTTGAAAAGACGGAGCTTGAGCCCCGGGAAGGCGCGGGACCGGCTGAGGAAAGCCCGAAATCGGAATAAGGAGAACGTTAATGCCTCTTATCATACCCAGAATCGTTGAGCAGGACGCGCGAGGTGAAAAGGGCTGGGACATAATCTCGCGCCTGTTGAAAGACCGCATCGTTTTCATAGGCGAAGCAATTGACGAGTGGGTGTCACAACTGATCGTCGCCCAGCTCTTGTATCTCGAGGCGGAAGACCCCGACAAAGACATCTATCTGTATATTAACAGCCCCGGAGGCTACGTCACAGCCGGGCTTGCGATTTACGACACCATGCAATACATCCGCGCCAACGTCTCAACAATCTGCCTGGGCCAGGCCGCAAGCCTTGGGGCGCTGTTGCTGTGCGCGGGAACGAAAGGGAAACGGTTTGCGCTCCCATACTCGCGCATTCTTATCCACCAGCCGCTCGGCGGCGCTCGCGGGCAGGCGACCGACATCGAGATTCAGGCCAAGGAAATCCTGAAGACCAGGGAAATGATCAACGAGATATTGGTCCGGCACACCGGCCAGTCTCTTGAGAAGATCAAGCAGGACACCGAGAGGGATTACTATATGTCGGCCGAAGAGGCTAAGACGTATGGTATTATTGATGAAGTGTTGACGAAGCCATTAGCAAGATAGGCGGGAATTAACCGATGGTATTCAACTACGGCGAAGGCGCTGACGTTCCCTGTTGTTCCTTTTGCGGGAAGAAACAGGACGAGGTAAAAAAGCTCATTGCGGGGCCGATGGTTTACATTTGCGACGAATGCGTGGAACTCTGCGGGGAGATGCTTGAGGGCGAAGCCCGAGAAGCGACTCCCACGCCCAGACCGAAGGTCCCGAAGCCCAAGGACATCAAGTCCCACCTTGACGAGTATGTGATCGGCCAGGAGCGCGCCAAGAAGATACTCTCGGTCGCCGTTCACAATCATTACAAACGGATCGAGTACGGCGTGGATGACGACGAAGTGGAGCTCCAGAAGAGCAATGTCCTCCTGATCGGCCCGACCGGGTGCGGCAAGACACTCCTTGCGCAGACGCTCGCGCGCATCATTGATGTCCCGTTTGCGATAGCAGACGCCACCACGCTCACCGAGGCCGGCTACGTCGGCGAGGATGTCGAAAACATCCTCCTCAAGCTGCTCCAAAACGCTGATTACGACCCTGAACAGGCCGAAGTCGGGATCGTGTATATCGACGAGATTGATAAGATCGCGCGCAAGAATGAAAACGTATCCATCACGCGCGACGTCTCCGGCGAGGGAGTCCAGCAGGCGCTCCTGAAGATACTGGAGGGGACGGTGGCCAACGTGCCGCCTCAGGGCGGACGCAAACACCCCCAGCAGGAATACATTCAGGTTGACACCACGAACATCCTGTTCATCTGCGGCGGCGCTTTTGTCGGTCTCGAGAAGATAATCGAGTCGAGGCTGGGCAAGAACGTGATCGGTTTCGGCTCCACCGTCCATTCCAAATTGACGGGACGCGCGGGGGAGATTCTGAAACACGTTCAGCCGGAGGACTTGCTGAAATACGGGATGATACCCGAATTCGTTGGCCGCGTGCCCATCCTTGCGACTTTTGACGAGCTTTCTGAAGCCGACCTGATCGCAATATTGCAGGAACCAAAGAATGCGCTCGTGAAGCAGTACAAGAAGTTCTTCGAGATCGAGAACATCAAGCTCACATTCACCGATGACGCATTGGTTGAGATCGCGCATCACGCGATCGCGCGCAGGAGCGGCGCTCGGGGTCTGCGGGCAATCCTTGAAGATGTGATGTTGGACGTCATGTACGAAACCCCCTCCAAGAAAGACGTTCGCGAATGCATAATCACCGCAGAGGTGGTCCGCAAACAGAAAGAGCCGGAAATGATCCTCGTCAGCCGAAAACGCTCCGCCTGACGGATACCCGGATAGCGCATCGAAAAGGCAGCCTCGCGCTGCCTCTTTTCTTTAGGGAGACGAAATGAAGGTCACCTCAGCCGAGTTCGTGGTGAGCGCGAATTCTCCCTCGCAGTTCCCGCGAGGCCGGCTTCCCGAGATCGCCTTCTCAGGCAGGTCCAACGTCGGGAAGTCGTCTCTGTTGAATCGGATTGTCGGGCAAAAGATCGCCAAGACAAGCTCCGCGCCGGGCAAGACCCAAACCGTCAATTTCTTTCTCATTAACCGGAAGTTTCACTTCGTGGACCTGCCGGGCTACGGATTCGCGCGCGTGTCCAGGCAGACACGCGATAGCTGGCGAAGGCTAATCGAGGAATATATCGGAAAGCGGGAAACCCTCCGGGCGGTCGTCGTTATCATCGATGTCCGAAGGGAAGAAATACCCTCCACGGATTTGCAGATGATTGAGTATCTGCATTCCATCGGCGTGCCGGCCATCATCGCTCTCACGAAGGCAGACAAGCTGAGCCGTTCGCAACTGTCACGCGCGTTACGGGCACGGCAGCGCCAGCTTCCCTCCGGCGCGGAAATAATTCCCTTCTCCGCAGTGACTGGCGAGGGAGTGCGCGAACTCAGCCAGAAGATCGAGGAATACCTCGGGTAAGATCTTCACCGGACACTTCGTATATAAAGATCGAGTAGCCGATTATCTTCTTCGGCCTCAGGCCTCTCAGCCAGTCGTGACAATGACGATTGGTCAGATAGAGGTTCTGAAGATAGGTCGCGCTGACAACCCACACCCCCGCGGAGGGTTCGCAGTCGTTTAAGTCAGCGTTTCTGAGACCATAATGTTCCATTACTCCGGAAGGACCGAAATACTTGATTCTTGCGTTCCGGATTCCCTCCTCCTTGAGATACTGCGACAGGTCGCCAAGGCCTTGGCCCCAATCGAGATTTGAGTCCACCAGATACTTGTATCCATTCGCCGGTCCGCCGACCAATTCGTTGAAATACGCAAGATAATGGGGATAGACCCAGCCTGCCGCCCCGGCATACCAAAGGCACAACAAGGCCAGTGTCCATTTCCATTTGCGCGACTCGACGCGCGCTGCTTTCCCAGTAAAAATGAAAAAAAGGGGACACAAGGGCAGAATGTATCTGAGGCCGATGTTTATCCTTGTGGGGAGCGAAAAGAAAACAATCATCGGTGCGATTGAGAGGAGCAAGAAACGTTCGTCTCTGCTTCTTCCGCCCGCGCCCTTCATGAAGATCGCCGCTCCGAGACAGGCTATGAAAGGCAGCGGTGTCTTTATGAGAAAGGCCGCCCAGTAGAAATACCACCAGCCGCCCGAGGAAATATGGCCGAATAGAAAATTGTCTTTCCAGCCCCTTGCCGCCGCCAATTGAGTATAGATACCCAGCACGTACGAATAGACCGGTACGCGCACGCCGCGACCCGCGAGCATATCAACCGCCGCCCAGAAAGGTTTCTCGCTTATGAGCCTTCCGGCTTCCGGTTTCAGCCAATGAGGCATGAACGGGGTAATCACTTGGAATCCATAGCCCGCCCAAACCACAATCGCGGCCACCGCGAACACGCTAAAGAGGCCAACAAGCCGATTGATGAACGATAGGCCTTCGGAATCGTCGGCCTTCTTCAGCCAGTCGCCCCCAAGGACAAAAGGAATGATGGGAATCAGCATCAATGCCGAGAACTTTGAAAGCAGCGCCAGACCGAGCGCTCCACCGGTCAGGAGCACCCACTTGGATTTGCGCTCTTGCAGCCATCGGAAGAGAGAATACAGAGTCAGCGTAATTGTGAATGCGACGAGTGTGTCGGCAGTGGCAAGGCGACAGTGGGCAAGAACAGTGGGGGAGAGGGCATAGAAGAAAAGCGCGAGCGTACCTCCCCTCTCACCAAAGACTTGCTTCGACCAGACCCATATCAGCAAACCCAAAAGGACCGACACAACAACGAACGGCAGACGTACAAGAAACAGTATCGTGTCCGGTGAGTATCCCGAGTTGAAGACGAGCGACGGTCCGATATAATGATGGTAGATGTAGTCCTCGTTTGCGAATCTTGCCCTATCAAGCTCCAGGAAAAACAGCGGAAGGCTGTTGAGGTAGTAGGAAAGAGGCGGATGCAGCTGAAGCGCCACGATCTCGGGATTTCGGGTTTCAATGAATTGGCGACCGACTCCGATATAACTCGGCTCATCCCAGGTCAGCGATGTATGCCGCATGCTCCCCAGCGCAAGCAGGGCGTGTACGATAAGCAGCGCCGCCACCATCCGCGAGTGGGGAATGCCCCACGCGATCTTCTCCAGCGCCGCCTTCGACCTGGATGTTGTCATGTTTCTGCTCTGGCGGTTCCCCGAAGTCGCTGATAAGCCAAGTAGGCCAAACCTGCACACGTGACGACCATCCCTGCTATCGAAATTCGCGCGCCCCACATGAAGCTCGCCGGCTCAAATGAAAAGCGAATCACGTGCGGCCCGGGTGTCAGGTACACGGCCCTGAAAAGATAGTTTGCCCGGTAGATGTGCAGTTCGTCGCCGTTGTCGTAAGCTTTCCAGCCGGGATAGTACGAGTCGCTCAACACGAGAAACGCCCCGCCCCGTGGATTCGCCTCGATAATAATCTCTTCAGGCTTCTCAGAAGTGATTTTCGGCGGCGCCTCCATCTCTTGAGGCTCTTGCAGGAGAACGTCGCCCGGAAGGTTCTCCTCGAGCAGAACCACTCGTGAGGGGTCCACCTCATTGTTCACCAGTTTTTGGAAGACCTCGTCTCCACTTTGAAGCGGGAGCGAATCATGCACCAGAAAACACCTCGGCAATGCTCCCTTATTCCGGACCCCGTAGTATCCGCTGTCGTCCACGGGCAAGGAGTCGCGTTCCGCGTCAACGCCAAAAAGCTCCAGTTGGTCAGGCGGCACAAATATCAATTGCGCACTCATCAAATCCAGAAACAGGGGACTTTTCACGAACCGAGACCAGTCAGCAACAAATTTCCGTGAATATCCGTAGAACAGGAGTATCTTCTTCATGCGGCCTATGTTCAGCGCGCGGTCGTATCCGTTTACAAGACGAATGCCGGAGAAAAGATGCTCGGATTCCCAGAGGAGGTCGTGCGAATATATGCGACCGGGCGCCGCTCCCTTATAAATCTCGGAGAGGCCGGGATTCTTGGACGGCGCGGCAAGTTGGTCCATCTCCTTCGTGGGAAAGCGTATGAATTGCCCCGGCGGAACGACGACTGTCAAGTAAATGCCCCCCACGAGAAGGGCAAGAGCCACAGCGATTGCTTCTTTGAGGAGCGGCTTTTTCAAGAGCAGAAGGCCCAGGACCGCGGCAAGTGTTACGGTCACAAGCATCGCTTCCGTCTTGTCCGGCCTGATAAGGGCGAAAACGAGCGCATATGACACGAGCATGAGAAGGGAAATGTTTTCTTTCCGCCAGAGTCTCTGTCTTCCCGCCGCGCCCAATCCTTTAAGGGGTGCGCTTTCCCGCCTCAGGTAGTCCAGCCCCAGTCCCGCGCATCCGCCCACGAAGAAGAAAAACAGATACTCCCACATGAAGGGATAGCGACTATACTTGAAGGGAGGAAATCTGTGCACAAGTGACCCGACGGGTGTGGTCGGACCAAGCGACATCAGTACCGCAAACGTTCCCCCCAGAACGAGAAATCGCTTTAGGCTGTTTGTGGAGAAAATGACGCCATAAAGCGAGACAAGAAACACGGCACATCCCATAAAGAGAGGATTCGGTTGAGGCTCACCGGACTGCGAGAAGAGAGACAGCGGACTCAGAAACTTCACGTCAAATCGGGATACGCTGGCGATCCCGCCCGCTCGATGACTTTCTCCGAGCAGTTCATAGAACGGAAGGAATTGGACAGCCACCAAAGAAAACCATAGGCACGCCGAGAATAGCAGCAAGGTATGAGACCTGTAAAACTGCCGTCTTTCAAATCCTTCCGGCGATATCCGCATGCCGAGCAACGATACCGCGTAATAGATGAAGAGTGAGGCAATGCAGGGAATCAGTACGGTTGGATACCCCGCCAGAAACTGAAAAGCGAGGCTTATCCCCAGCAGAACGCTCCAAATCGCTTGGCCCCTTTTCATTAGCAACTCAAGAAGCAGGAGGGTTAAGGGGAACCATGATAACGTTGCCAGACGAACCGAATCATAAATTGCCTCGAACATCAGGGGGACTGAAAACGCCCATATGAGCGAGGCGACAAGCGAACTCAGTCTTGACACCTGGGTTGCGCGAAAGAACAGATATGCAAACAGGCTCGCCATGAGGACATGGAGCGCGTTGAAAAGATGGATCGCCACGGGCGGTGTGAAGACCGAGAAGAGAATATGCTTGGGTGGATAAAAGACCTCGGCGTGCAAGGTGGCAAGAAAAGGCGCGCCGCAAAACTCTTGCGGATTCCAAAGAGGTATGTCACCCGAAGCCAATCGCTGAGCTCCATATATGAACTTCGGATAAAACTGCGAATAAAGGTCGGTCGTGTAGATGTCCGGCCCGGCAATGACGAACTTGTTCAAAATACACCATCGCCAAAAAACAAGGGTCGTGAACACCAGAAGGCCGACCGGCGCGCTCTCTCTTATGACGGTTTTGACTCTCGACCAATTCATCTGCAAACACAGAAAGCTCTGAAACAGTTGAGAAAGTCCCACGCCATTCTAGCTTGTGCTGCTTCCATGGTCAATTTCAACGCACAAAAAAGACACCGGGAAGCTTTGGGACTTCCTTGGTGTCCTTTGGCGTCTGACGTTTGAGAATACTTTCGGCGCAGGGCCACCACACTGGCACTATGCTCTGCTCTATTTCTCCTGCAGCGTCTCTTCGATCTTCATGCCGAAGTGCCGACCGCCCGCTTCGCGATGGACGAGCAGTTCCGTTCCTTTCTGGAGCGATGCGACGGAAACCGATTTGCCGCCGGGCTGGACGAGCCGGATGGTTTCCGCGTTCTGGAGGATGGTCGAAACTCTTCTGCCGCCGACCTCGGCGACCACTAGCATCAGCGGGCGTCTCTCGATCTTGCAGCGGCCTATATTGGATATCTGCGTCGAACCTTTATGGTCCACCACCATCACCTCCTGTCCGATCTCAAGTTCGGACAGGTAATTGGTTCTCCCGCCGGGACCGAGGATATAGGCATGGACCGCGCCCGCATTGACGCGGAAGGGTCTGGCCGCGACGTAGGGGTTGTCTTCCGATTCCGATTGCACGAGGAAAAATGCGTCGCTGGCGTTTCCGATAAGCATTCCCTGGCCGGGCCTCATCTGGCTGCACGTGTCGATGCACACCCGGTCCCCCATGCCGAGCACCTTCATTTCGATAACCTTGGCGGTCTCCATCTCGAGCTTGGGAAGGATACCGTGGACAATGTTCGCCGTCTTCCCGACCTCATTGGGGTCCTCTGTGCGAAGCACCACGCCGTCAACGCCCTTCTCCAGTATCTGCACCGCGGTGCGCGCCATCTCGGAATCCCTCACCTCGACAAACAGGCCCTCCCTTTGCGCGATGAGGTTTTCGAGCGGGATGATTGTCCAATCCTTCATTCGCAGGATGAGCCGCTTCTTCTTTGGAATTCGCGCGGCCTTCTGCTCGTCCTCTTTCCCGCGTATCTCAAAGACGATCACGTCCTCCCCAAGCCGTATATCCCCATCCTCGGAAACCGTGGGAATGACGCCGAGTTCCTTGACCTTCGCCGCGAACCCGCGCGGAACAATCACGGCGTCGGCCCCACACTCCAGCGCGCGTATCACAAGCTCCTTATTCCATGGGTCAGCGTGTACCCACACCTTCTTCATGGCTTATTTCCCCAGAAGTTTCTTTGCGTCCTTGGCGGTCATGCCTTCGTGCACGATCTTGCCGATAGCGGCAATGATCACCTCAGGTTGCTTATGTTGAAACACGTTGCGTCCGATCGACACCCCCGCCGCGCCCGCCTTCAGCGCATCCTCCACCATGGTGAGAAGCTGAGCCTCGGTCTCCATCTTCTCGCCCCCGGCGATAACGACCGGAACCGGGCAGCCCTGCACCACGTCAACAAACGACTCCACACTGCCGGTGTAATTGCACTTTACAATGTCGGCGCCCAGCTCGGCGCCCACCCGCGCGGCATGTTTTACATACTTCACGTCGTATTCGCTCTCTATCTTCTTGCCGCGTGTGTACATCATCGCGACGAGCGGCATCCCCCATTGCGAGCAGCATTTCGATACCTCGCCGAAAAGCTCAAGCATCTCCGAGTCCCGCTCTGCGCCAAGATTTATGTGGATGCTGACCGCATCGGCGCCCAGCCGGACCGCTTCCTCAACCGTGCACACGATGACCTTTGTGTTGGGATCAGGACTCAACGACGTGCTCGCTGAGAGATGCACGATCAGGCCCACGTCCTTGCCGCTCCCGCGATGGCCCGCCGCCACGATCCCCTTGTGCATGAGAATCGCGTTCGCGCCGCCCTCGACTACCTTCTGAATGGTGGTCTTCATGTCCACCAGACCCGCGATCGGGCCCATGGTCGTCCCGTGATCCATCGGCACAATCACGGTCCTGCCGGAGTTTCGGTTGATGATCCTCTCAAGTCGTATCTTCTTTCCGATCATACGATTATCCTTTCGGTGAGTGGAGCGAGGCTGAATTCCCTTGGTCGTGTTGGGAATGGAGCCTATTCTACTCCATATCCTTGGGAAATTCAATTCTCTGACCACCTTGCCTGTAGGTGCGAATTCATTCGCTCCAGCCTTTCTCTCGAATTCACTTGACTTTTTCCCATTTTTCGGGTATACATTAAGTACGGAGAATTATCGGGAACCCGCCGGAAACAAGGGATTGCGCTGGGCGTTTGGGCGCAATCTTCATTTTTGGGATTCTCCCGCATCGTGGGGGCGTAGTTCAGTTGGTTAGAACGCCGGCCTGTCACGCCGGAGGTCGCGAGTTCGAGTCTCGTCGCTCCCGCCGCTTTTTCAATAGTTTGGAAGGACCATACACGCCGGGGGAAAATCCCTCTTTCCAGTGCAACCATCCATTCCAAAGAGCCACTCGTCCTTAACTCCAAGATGTAAATACCTCGCTCTCCTGTCGCTCATTCTGATTGCCTGGCTTGAATCCACCGCCTCTGCACTTGAGCCGGGCTCGAAGGCGCCTCCCTTCACCTTGACAAGTCTCACAGGTGACCTCGTCACGTTTGCCCCGCCCGCCAAGGGTCAGTTGCTGTTGCTGTATTTCTTCGACTCCGAGAGGGAAGAAATCTTGTCCGGCCTGAGTGAAGCTGCATCAGCCAGTTCCGCCACTTTCTCGCTAATGGGCATAGGGCGGGGCAATGTCGAGACTTTGAAGGAACACCTGCCCCATACGCTCCACCCCCTTGTCCTTTCAGATGACAAGGGTGTCACGTACACGTACGGCCTGAGCAATAGACTGCCGGCGTGTGTCATCATAGGTCCGGGAGGAACTATCGCGTCAATTCTGGCGCCGCTGGAAAACAGTGGGAACGCGCTTTTCAGGGCGGGCGATGCGTTCATGTCTATGGGACTCCCCGACTCGGCATTAAGAATCTACGACCTCTTGCCCGAAACATGGGAACACGAAAGGGCAATCGCCAGATATTATGCGCTCTTGCTCGGCGCAGATGCGGAATCCGCCGTCGCAGGTTTCACAAACCTGGCTGGTGCGAAGACTGAACTTTCTACCGAAGCCCATGCGGGCCTCGCCTTTTTCCATTATCGGGAAGGAAAGGACGGCGAGGCGCTCGCCGAGTGCGGGCAGGCGCCTTCCCACGGGTTTGCCAATCTCGTATGCGGACTGGTGAAAGCACGGCAGGGGGATTGCGCCTCAGCATCCGCCTCCTTCGGAAAGGCGGCCATTGCCGGGTTCTCCCTCACATGGCAGAAGGCCTTGGCCTTGAACATGGCTGCCAGAGCGGCAGAGGCGAGCGACGACCAGAACGCTGCCCTTCGCCTGTATAAGAGCGCCTTTGAAGCGGCGCCCCTTAATCCTTACGTAAACGCGAATCTGCTCTTCCTCAACTGGAGACTGAATAGCTATCCCGCAGCATCCTTATACGCCGAGAGCATAAGGGCGAGTGGCGCCGCCGACCCTTTGGTTGACGCGTTGGTGGAACAGTATGAATCACAGACCATATTCGCGGGCGACCCGCGCGCGCAGAGTGGCCTTGAACGGAGACTTGCCAAGCCTCCGCAGAAACCCCAATCCCAGACGGGCAAGCCGTTGACAATACTCGTATCTGATTTCACCGTCACGGATTGTCCCACAGAACTGGCGGGATTGCCGGTCGCATGCCCGGCTCTGTTGCGGAAATCCTTGGAAGGACATGCGGGGCTGGTCTCAATCAACCGGCCCGAGTGGCAGGACGCTGCTCGCCGCTTGAATATACCGAGCGAGCGGTTGGCGGACCCGACTCGCGTCAAGGAACTCGCCAGCGCGCTGTCCGCAGACCTTCTCGCCTTCGGAGCGCTGGGCACGTATGCTGGAAAATACGTGCTCAATATATGGACAGCGGACGTCGATTCCGGAGCGGTAATCGCGGTATCGTGCGAACGGTTTCAATCGCTGGAACAATTGCCGCAGGTGATGGCGTCGGCCGCCGGAAAACTGACGGCACAGATAGAAGGGCGGTACGGTTCCCTCACCCTGCCCTCTCCCTGAGGGACGGGGTTGAGTTGTAGCACAGGCTTCTTGCCCGCAATTCCTCTGCTCTTTCCAGGGGAGAGGCTAAAATACAGATACACCCTCTCCCTGTGGGAGAGGGTTGGGGTGAGGGGTTCGTTCAACTCCCTTTAAGCACCCGCTGAACCGTCTCGCCAATCTTCGCCGGGTTCTCGCACACCGTCACCCCGGCCGCCCTCATCGCCTCCATTTTCTCCGCAGCGGTTCCCTTACCGCCCGCTATTATTGCACCGGCATGTCCCATCCGTTTTCCGGGGGGCGCGGTTCTGCCCGCAATAAAGCTGATAATCGGCTTGCTCATGTTGTCTCGGGCAAATTCCGCGGCCTGTTCCTCGGCGGTTCCCCCGATCTCGCCGATAATTACCACCACATCCGTGTTCTTGTCTTCCTGGAACAGCTTCAGAAGGTCCACAAATGTGCTGCCAATGATGGGGTCGCCGCCAATGCCGATGCACGTGGACTGTCCGATCCCCAGCCTGGTCAACTGGTCCACCGCCTCATAGGTGAGCGTGCCGCTCCTCGATATGAGGCCGACACGGCCCGGCTTGTGGATAAACCCCGGCATGATGCCCACTTTCGACTCGCCCGGCGTGATAACCCCCGGGCAATTCGGGCCGACCAACCTCGTGGCCCGGCCTCGCAGATATCGCTTCACGCGCACCATGTCAATGGTCGGGATGCCCTCGGTAATACATACGATGAGCGCGACCCCCGCGTCGGCTGCCTCCATGATGGCGTCCGCCGCGAAGGCGGGAGGAACAAAAATCATCGAGGCGTTGGCGCCCGTCTGCGCAACTGCCTGCTCGACCGTGTTGAATACTGGGACATTGTCGAGCTTAGACCCCCCCTTGCCGGGAGTTACCCCGGCGACGACATTCGTTCCGTACTCGATGCATTGCCGGGTGTGGAACGCGCCCTCATTGCCGGTGATCCCCTGCACGAGGAGACGTGTATTCTTGTCAACCAGAATGCTCATTGCCTGCCTCCACCCGTAACGGCCTCAACCGCCTTGCGGGCGGCATCATCGAACGTGTTTGCAACTGTGAACTTGTGCCCGGAGTCTGCAAGTATCTCGGTGGCTTCCTTCGAATTAGTTCCTTCGAGACGGACCACGATAGGCACTTTCACCTCGACTTCCTTCAGCGCCTCCACAATCCCGTTCGCCACCCGATCACACCTCACTATCCCGCCAAAAATGTTGATGAGCACCGCCTTGACTCTCTTGTCCGAGGTCAATATGCGGAAGGCATTGGCGACCCGCTCCGCGCTGGCCGCCCCCCCGACGTCCAGAAAGTTGGCGGGCATCTGGCCATGGACCTTGATGATGTCCATGGTCGCCATCGCCAGGCCGGCCCCGTTCACCATGCAGCCGACGGCCCCGTCAAGCTTGATGTAGCTGAGGCTATGTCTGGAGGCCTCGACCTCGAGTGGCTCTTCCTCGTCAATATCCCGGAGCGCTTTTAGGTCTTCGTGCCGAAACAAGGCGTTGTCATCGAGGTTGACCTTGGCGTCCAGTGCAAATGCCTCGCCTTCCTCGGTAACCGCCAGCGGATTGATCTCCGCGAGCGAGCAGTCGCACTCTACGAATGCGCGATACAATGACGAAATCATTCGCCCTATCTTGCCGCTGAGTTCCTTGGAAAGGTTAAGCCCGTAACACAGCTTGCGTATCTGGAACGGCTGCAACCCCACCGCCGGATCAACGTAAACCTTCAGTATCTTCTCGGGCGTCCTTGCCGCTACTTCCTCAATCTCGACGCCTCCGGCCTCGCTTGCCATGATGACCGGGCATTCGGAGGCGCGGTCGACAACGACACCCAGGTACAACTCGTGCGCGATCCTTCCGGCTTCTTCCACGAGCACCCGTTTGACACGGCGACCCTGCGGGCCCGTCTGCGCAGTCACAAGGGTCATCCCGATTATCTCTCCGGCTGCTCGCTCAGCCTCATCGGGCGTTCTCGCCAGTTTGATGCCTCCTCCCTTGCCTCGGCCGCCCGCATGTATCTGCGCCTTGACGGCGGCGGGGCCGCCCAGTTCCTCGGCTATCTCTCGGGCTTCCGCCGCGCTCTCGGCCACGCGGCCGCGCGGAACGGCCACGCCGAACTTCTTGAGGAGGTCTTTCGACTGATACTCATGAATTTTCATGACGCTCCCTCACGCTGATTGGGGTGATTAAGGGACTAGGGTCGGTCAAATCGTCACATGCTGGTCCGCTTAAGAGCATACTTTATCAAATGTCCTTCGTTGTGTCAAAGCACGCTTGACAAGACATGCGGAAATTTTGTATCGTAATTACCGAATAATCACTGTTTGAAGCGGCGGGATAGCTCAGCCGGTAGAGCAGAGGACTGAAAATCCTTGTGTCCGCGGTTCGATTCCGCGTCCCGCCACTTTTTGCTTTGGAACGGTCGAGCGACATCACCTCTAAACAGTATTCTATACTCCTGGCGATGAATTACCTTCACCCCAACCCCCTCCCACTGGGAGAGGGCAGGGTGAGGGGCTTTGGTTGAGTTGAAATCTCCGTCCCCCAGTGTTTTCGACCTGAGACTACAATGAAAGGCCCTAAGGTAGCGATTGAAAAGGTAAACGGCGCACCCGGCGTCGCCGTCGACAGGCTTCTGGCCAAGTTCGCCGAAGTCGAACGGCGGCTGCTCGAGTGTCAGAAGGTCTTCATCAAGATCAACGCCGTCTACTTTCATCCTCATCTGCATACATCGCTGCCATTGATCGGCGCAGTCATCGACCATATCAGGGCGCTCGACCCCAAGAAACACATCTATCTCATGGAGAACTGCTCGCAGGGCAACTTCACGCGGCTGTGTTATGCCACGATCGGCGTGGATGCCCTCGCGAGAAAACAGAGGCTTCACTGCCTGTTCCTTGACGAGGAGAAATCGGTCAAAACCACGATAGGGGAGGGCGACGGCGAGCTGCAAATCCGTTTTCCCCGCGTGTTGTACGAAAGCCTGATTGAGAATCGCGCCGCCAATTGCTACCTGAATATGCCGGTCCTCAAGGCCCACTGCCAGACCCAGATGACTGCCGGAATCAAGAATCAGTTGGGACTGCTCTATGATCCCGACAAAGCCAAGAACCATAACCATCGGCTTCACCAGAAGCTCGTGGACATCCTGAAGTTCATCAGGCCCGACTTCACCATCGTCGACGCCCTCAAGGTGCTGGCAAGAGGGCCGCTCGCTCCCAAAAAATTCGTCCAGGAACTGCTTCACGAAAAGGACATTATCCTGGGCGGCGAAGACGTAGTCGCCGTCGATGCAGTGTGCGCCTCCGTACTCGGCTATAGACCCGATGAAGTCAAGCACGTGGCGCTCGCCGCCGAACAAGGCTTGGGAGTCGCCAACCTCAATAACATAGCCATTGACGGCGAAATGCCCGCCTGCAAGAAACGGATTCCGTGGGAACTTGCCAAACATTTCCCCGAAAGTGTGCGCATCGTGGTCGGCAAGGAAGGTTCCTGTTATGAAGGATGCCTCGGCCACGCCGAACAGATTCTGGAACTCCTTGTGAACGAGAGATCGGCGCCCGAAAAGTTCAATGATTTGCCGTTCACCATCGTCATGGGCAAAGGCTTTGAAAGCGCGCAGTTCGAGAACCTGACCGAGCCCATAATCCTCCTCGGCGAATGTGCCTGCAAAGAGGCCCTCGAACCTCTTCGTCAAAGATATCTGCAAATCGATCTCCTCAACACATGCGGCCGCTGCGACAACATCCTCACATCCTTCGCGCAAAAGCTGAACGTGGATGTCTTTGAACTCTCCCCGCTCAGCCGCCTCGAGGTATACCGCCAGTTTTTCACCGGACGCATGCACGGCCTCCGCTACCAAATCCCGCGCTAGCCCCGAACCACGACCTCAAACCCCGAACCCTGAGCGCTAAACTCCTTTTCCCCTTGACCTGCCGCGTCATCTTGGAATATAGTAGTGCCTGCAATGGTGAATGCCTTCCACCCCCGGTCTGTGGCCCCCATTGACCGACAGACCCGGATGCCCCGCGTCTTCGCGCATCCCGGGGTGGCGCCTCACATCGAGCCAGTGGAATCGGAGCAACTGAACGGAGGACACACATGATTGGGATCACTTCATACGGCGGTTACATCCCAAGGCTGAGGCTGCAACGAATGGCCATCTTTCAAAGCATGGGATGGTTCGCCCCCGCGATCATGATGGTCGCACAGGGCGAAAGGTCAATGTGCAACTGGGACGAAGACTCTCTCACGATGGCGGTGGCCGCCGCGCGCGATTGCCTCGTCGGCATGGATAGGAAAAAGGTGGACGCGCTCTACATGTGCTCCACAACCCTTCCCTTTGCCGACCGGCAGAATGCGGGCGTCGTCTCCACCGCGCTCAACCTCGGTGACAACGTCGCGACGGCCGATATGTCCGCCTCGCAGAAAATCGGAACTTCCGGCGTCCTCAACGCGCTCGAAGCCGTCAAGAGCGGCGAACGAAAGTCAGCCCTCGTTGTCGCCGCCGACAAGCGCGAAACCAAGTCGGCATATTTCCACGAGATGTGGTTCGGCGACGGCGCCGCCGCGCTTCTGCTCGGAAACGAAAACGTGATCGCCGAATACCTCGGCTCCTACTCGGTCTCGCGCGACTTCGTCGACCACTACCGGGGCTCATTAAACAAGTTCGATTACAACTGGGAGGAACGCTGGGTCCGCGATGAGGGCTATTCCAAGATCATTCCCGAAGTCGTCAACGGGCTGCTCAAAAAGTGCAATGTGTCAATCAAGGATGTCGCCAAAGTCGTGTTCCCCTGCTACTTCAAGCGCGAGCATATGGGCATCGCGAAGAGCATGGGCGTTGGCCGCGAACAGCTTGTCGATAATATGCACGAGGTCTGCGGCGAAACCGGCGTGGCGCACCCGCTCGTCATGCTGATTTCCGCTCTCGAGGAGGCAAACCCCGGTGACAAGATTCTCGTTGCCAGCTTCGGCCAAGGCTCCGACGCGCTCCTGTTCCAGGTCACCGACAACATCAAGAAGCTGCCACCCCACAGGGGCATCAAGGGATCGCTCGCCGATAAGAAGGAAGTCGACACCTACCCGAAATTCCTGAAGTTCCGCGACCTGATCCAGACCGAAATGGGCATCCGTGCCGAGGCGCCCACACAGACCGCCCTCACCGTGCTCTATCGCAAGCGCAACTTCCTCCTCGGATTCATGGGCGGCGAATGCCAGAAATGCGGCACCCGCCAGATTCCGAGCCTCGACATCTGCGTCAACCCCGACTGCGGCTCGGTCTACTCACAGCAGCCGGTCCCCTTTGCCGACACGCCCGCCCACGTCAAGACTTTCACCGCCGACATGCTGTCGGTCTCGGTAGACCCGCCCAACATCTATGGCCTCATCCAGTTCGAGGGTGGCGGCAGAATTCTCGCCGACTTCACCGACTGCGAACTGGCAGACGTAAAGGTTGGCAAACGCGTCAAGATGGAATTCAGAAAACGATATTACGACAAGGAGCGCGGCTTCCACGGCTACTTCTGGAAGGCCGTTCCGCAGGCCGAGGCATAGGAGGAAATACCAATGGCTACAGGAATCAAGGATAAGGTCGCAATCATCGGGATGGGCTGCACCCGCTTCGGCGAACGATGGGACGTTGGCGCCGAGGAACTCATGGTCGAGGCGTTCAACGAATGCCTCGAGGACGCAGGCATCGAAAAGAAGGACATACAGGCCGCATGGCTGTCCACTTGCATGGATGAGGTCAACGTCGGAAAGAGCGCGCTGCCTCTCTCCACAACACTGCGCCTCCCGAAAATACCCGTGACTCGAGTCGAAAACTTCTGCGCCAGCGGAACCGAGGCCATTCGCGGCGCCGCTTATGCAGTCGCGTCCGGCGCGTACGACATCTGCCTCGCGCTGGGCGTCGAGAAACTGAAAGACACCGGCTACGGCGGACTGCCCGGCGGCGGCTCCAGTTCGGGTTCGCTCAACTGGCTGTGGTGGCCCAGCCTGACCGCCCCCGGTGCGTTCGCGCAGCTTGCGAGCGCCTATGCCGCAAAATATAAGGTTCCCGATGACGACCTGAAACTCGCGCTCGCGCACGTCTCCGCCAAGAGCCACGCAAACGGCGCCAAGAATCCCAAGGCGCATCTGAGAAAGCCCGTCACCGTCGAACAGATACTCGCCGCTCCCATCATCGCGCATCCGCTTGGCCTGTTCGACTGCTGCGGCGTCAGCGACGGCTCCGCATGCGCCATTGTCACCACGCCCGAGATCGCCAAAAAGCTCGGCAAGAAGGACTTCGTCACCATCAAGGCGCTCCAGCTTGCGCTCTCCAGCGGCGAGGAAATGGCCTTCAATGAATGGGACGGCGACCATTTCGTCACCACCGAAAAGGCCAGTCTCAAGGCTTACGAAGAAGCCGGCGTCAAGAACCCGCGCGAGGAAATCTCCATGATGGAAGTGCACGACTGCTTTTCCATCACCGAGTTCGTCACCATGGAAGACCTCCACATCTCGCCGCGCGGAGGCGCGCTCAAGGACGTGATGGACGGCTTCTACAACGCCGACGGCAAGATTCCGTGCCAGATTGACGGCGGCCTCAAATGCTTCGGCCACCCGATCGGCGCGTCAGGGCTTCGCATGATCTACGAGATGTACCTGCAACTGCATGGCCGCGCCGGTGAGCGCCAGCTTAAGAACCCCAAGCTCGGCCTCACCCACAACCTCGGCGGCTTCCCTTTCATGAACGTGTGCAGCATCGCCATCGTCGGCAAATACGGCGTGTAACTGAAAAGTTGAGTGGAGGGGCGAACCTCACATTCGCCCCTCCCTCTCGTCTTGGAAAAACGGGGACACGATGCTTCATCGTGTCCCCGCTTTTCCCGCCCCAGATTCAGTCCCACTCGTCGCTCAGTAGTCTTCTGTCTTTCTCAGCGCCCTCTGCGCCTCCGTGTTCAAAATAAGTTGTCCTGTTCCTCCTTAAGCAGCTTCAACCCATTCCCCCAAAACACCTTCCTCAATACTCCCTCCCCAAGCCCCATATCCACCAGCGCGCGTATCTCCTCCTCCCAATCGAAAATCAGATTTGGAAAGTCCGACCCATACACGATCCGGTCCTGATACTTCACCAACGTGTCCGCGTGGATTGCGCACGTGTTCATTTCATGCGGGAAGAACGCGAACGCCGTATCCAGATACACGCCCGGATATTCATCCAATACCTCACAGAACTCCTCCACCTCGAACTCGCCCATGTGTGGCACGTTCACCTTCAAGTGCGGATACCGCTTCATCAGCTTTCGAAAATGCTTTGCGCCAACAAACTCGTTGCCGACCGGCCCCGTTCCCACATGCATCAAAATGCGTTTCCCCGCCTCGACGACCCGCTCATACAGCGAAAACAGTCGCTCGTCGTCCGGATAGAACCGCTGCACTAGGAGTTGCAACTTGAACCCTATTACGCGCGGATGCTCAAGCACCTTCAAAGCCTCACTCGCCGGATCGTCCGGGTGCGCCGCCGCAAAGCAATACACGTCAGGCTCGCGCTCGAGCAACTCCAGATTCCATCGGTTCAGCCCCTCGGCGACGCCGGGCTTGTGCGCGTAATTCGAGAACACGATCTTCTCGACTCCGCGCGCCCGCAGAAACTCTATTATCTGCGGCGTATAAAGCGGGTACCGGACCTGCCAGCCGTATTCCTCCCGGAACGTGCGCCAGATCGCGTCAAACAGCCGGTCGGGAAAGAGATGGACGTGGAAATCAATGATGGGAACCCCCAAAAGATTGTTCAATCAGCGAATACCTCTGAAAAGATTTTTCCACGAAGCGCACGAATTCTCTGAAAGTCGGTCTCATTCTATCTCCGGCCCGCATTCCTGTCAACGCGCGCAGAATCGTTTCGCCTCTTTGTCTGGGCGCCCGGGCGCGGTACCCCACGCTTACCTCAAATAAGGGGAAAAAAAGGAAAGGGACAAAGGCGAAAGGGGGAAAGGCAGGCCCGATTAGGGATTGCGGGCTGCGGATTTCGGATTCTTGGGACACGCGCCACGAAATACCCAACACGGAATCACTTCACTCCATATACCACACGGGACTAATCTCATATGACAGCATCGGCGACTGCTCTCGCTCGTTGGGGTAGAAGTCGAATCCCGACATGTCTACCAAGGATACCGAGACAGACCACTCATCGCTCAACTCCCCAATCTCGATTCGCTGATATGTTCGCTCAGGCGGCGAGTACGTCGTCCGCCAAATGTTTTCATAGGCCGTCCGCTCCCGTTCCAGAAATTCATTGCTCTGGATCGCCATTTGATGCGACACGATCCACAAAACGCCTAAAACCCACGCTATCTTTCTCATGTCTATCACTCCATCGCCTCGTCGGCGAAGTCTTTGATGAACACGGATGTCTTTGCTACCATAAGTATGTCGTGAAACACCGAAAACCGTTAACCGGTCATGGCGAGCAGGGGAGAATTCCCAAGCCGCTTTGCCATTTTGAGCGGTGTCAGCTAAAATAACATTGGA
>CAZEBC010000045.1:20166-23554 GCA_964510165.1 uncultured bacterium | reverse complement strand
TGGCTATGCATGAAACAAGAGAAAAAGGCATCACCTCAATGATGGACGAGCAGCGGAAGTTTCCGCCGCCAAAGGCTTTTCAGGAAAAAGCCAGGATCAAATCCCTTGAGGAGTACGAGAAGCTGTACAAAGAATCAGTAGAGGATCCGGAAGGTTTCTGGGGACGCCTGGCCGAGGACCTGCACTGGTTCAAGAAATGGGATCGGGTCCACTACTGGAACCCCGATAAGGCTGAGTGCAGATGGTTTGAAGGAGGAAAGCTGAACGTATCGTACAACTGCCTGGACCGACATCTGAATACGCCGAGAAGAAAGAAGATCGCCATCCAGTGGGAGGGCGAGCCGCTCGGCGAGGACAAGGCCTACACCTATGAGCAGCTTCATCGAGAGGTCTGCCGGTTCGCCAATGTCTTGAAGAGGAAAGGAATCAAGAAGGGCGACCGCGTATGCATCTACCTGCCGATGATCCCTGAGCTTCCGATCTCGATGCTTGCGTGCGCGCGCATCGGGGCGGTCCACAGCGTGGTCTTCGGCGGGTTCAGCGCGGACTCCCTGCGCGACAGAATCCAGGACAGCGGCGCGAAGATGGTCATCACGGTCGACGCCGGCTACAGAAACGGGCGAATTGTCGAACTGAAACAGAACGTGGATGAGGCGCTCGCGAAATGCCCGTCCGTCGAGAAGGTGATCGTCGTCAACCGCGCGTACAAGGAAGTCTCGATGAAGCCGGGCAAGGAAACCTGGTGGCATGAGGAGATGAACGCCCCCGATATCAAGGACCAATGCCCGCCCGAGCAAATGGACGCTGAGGACCCGCTGTTTATCCTGTATACCAGCGGCAGCACGGGCAAGCCGAAGGGAGTCCTTCATACGACGGCGGGATACCTTCTCTTTGCGTCCCAGACGTTCCGCTACATATTCGACTACCGCGACGAGGACATCTTCTGGTGCACGGCGGACATCGGCTGGGTAACCGGCCACAGCTACATCGTGTACGGTCCGCTCTGCGAGGGGGCAACCTCCCTGATGTATGAAGGCGTCCCCTTCTACCCCGAGAAGGACCGTTTCTGGCAGGTAGTGGAAAAATACAACGTCAACATCTTCTACACCGCTCCGACTGCGATCCGCGCCATCATGCGCGAGGGCGACGAATGGCCCAATCGGCGCGACCTCTCCAGCCTCAGGCTTCTTGGCAGCGTCGGCGAACCCATCAACCCTGAGGCATGGATGTGGTACTACAAGGTCATCGGCAAGGAACGATGCCCCATCGTCGACACGTGGTGGCAGACCGAAACCGGCGGCGTGCTGATCACCCCGCTTCCGGGCGCGGTCACCCTGAAGCCGGGCTCGGCGACCAAGCCCTTCTTTGGAGTCGAACCCATGGTGATCCGCGAGGACGGCTCGGAGGCCCGACCGAACGAGGGCGGCTACCTCATCATCAAGAAGCCGTGGCCGGGCATGATGCGCGGCGTCTACGGCGACCCCAAGCGCTTCAAGGACACCTACTTCACGCTCTATCCCGGCCTGTATTTCACCGGTGACGGCGCGAGGAAGGATGAAGACGGCGACTATTGGCTGATGGGCCGTATAGATGACGTAATCAACGTGTCGGGGCATCGGCTGGGCACCGCTGAGGTCGAGAGCGCGCTCGTCTCGCATCCTGCGGTCTCTGAGGCGGCAGTTGTGCCGATGCCGCACGAGATCAAGGGACAGGGAATCTACGCGTTTGTGATCCTGAAGGCGGGAGTTGAGCCTTCCGAATCAATGAGGAAACAACTCGTCGCCCACGTCAGAAAGGAGATCGGGCCGATCGCCACGCCCGATGAATTGCAGTTCGCCGATGGTCTTCCGAAGACACGAAGCGGCAAGATCATGCGGCGAATCCTCCGAAAAATCGCCGAGGGCAGCGAACAACTCGGCGACACCACGACGCTGGCTGACACCACGGTTGTGGACAGCCTGCTGAAGGGAAAGAAGGAGAGCGGCGCTCCTGTCGCTCAGAAGTGACCCAAATGGGAATGAAACCGTCGCTTTCGCGGGCTGGCGCCCAGCGGGTTCACAGAGCACGTGAGCAAATAACCCCTCCTAATGCCCGATTCGCTGCCGGCCCGCAGCGACGGCTTTGCTATCATTGGGGTCACAACCGGCCTGCGGGCCTTGAGGTGGTGACCATGGACGATAACGCCAAGAACTATGGTTGGACTGTCGCTTTATCGGGGACGGGGATCAACCTCGCCCTCGGAGTGTTGTATACATGGAGCGTAATCTCGAAGGCAGTGCCGGCTGAGTGGGGATGGAATGAAGCTCAGCGCGCACTTCCCTATTCGACCGCATGCATCGTATTCGCTCTCATCATGGTGGTGGCCGGTCGCATGCAGGACAAGATCGGCCCGAGGAAAGTCGCGACGATGGGCGGCGTGCTTACGGGACTGGGTTTCATCCTCGCAAGCGCCACAACCTCCCTGGGTCTGTTCGTCGTCGGGTTCGGCATGTTGGCGGGCGCCGGGATCGGCTTCGGCTACGCATCGGCCACCCCGCCAGCAGTGAAATGGTTCCCGCCGGAGCGGACGGGACTCATTGCCGGAATCGTGGTCGCGGGTTTCGGGCTGGCATCGGTGTATGCCGCGCCGCTCGCGAGATTTCTCATCGGGGCATATGGCCTGCAAGCCGCCATGCGAATCTTCGGGATAGCCTTCCTCATCGTGGTGGTAATCCTCTCACAATTCCTCCGCAACCCGGCGGAAGGCTTCAAGCCGGTCGCCGAAACGCGAGGAAAGGTTCGGAAGCGGACTGCTCCGGCCGCCGGACATGAATATTCCTGGCTCGAGATGATGCGGACTCCGCAGTTCTACCTTCTCTGGTTCATGTTTGCGTGCGGCTCGGGCGCCGGCCTGATGATAATCGGCAAGCTTGCAAAGATCGTGGAACTTCAGAGCGGGTCCGCGGCGGGCTTCATTCTGGTGGCATTGCTCGCGATAGGCAATGCAAGCGGCAGGATAATCGCGGGCGTGCTGTCCGACCGGATAGGCCGGACGAGCACGATGTTCCTTGTGTTTGTGGTGCAGGCCATACTCATGTTTACGCTTCGTATGCAGAGTTGGCTCGGTTTGCTGGTCGTTTACTCGATGCTGATCGGGTTCAATTACGGAGCATGCCTGTCGCTGTTTCCGTCCGCGACGAAAGACTATTTCGGCCTGAAGAATTTCGGGGTCAACTACGGGCTCGTGTTCACCGCCTGGGGAGTCGGAGGCTTGGTGCTGCCGATTCTTTCGGGCAGAATCTTCGACGCCACGGGCTCTTTTAGCGGAGCATACGTAGTTGCCGGGTTTGTCATGCTGGTGGCAGCGGGCCTGACGTTCGCCACAAAAGCGCCGCGAGAAGAAGTTGCG
>CAZEBC010000045.1:0-20066 GCA_964510165.1 uncultured bacterium | reverse complement strand
CCCGGCAAGGTCGGCCACGACATTCTTGCCAACCTGATTAGCTGCGGATTCAAGGGTGAGATCGTACCCGTGAACCCCGTTGCCGAAGAGGTGCTGGGAATAAAGTGCTGCAATGACCTCAGGAAGTTCCACGGGCAGATCGAACTCGCTGTCATCGCCGTTCCCGTCTCAGCCGTGAGGTTGGCCGTTGAGGGGTCAATTCACGCAGGCGCGAAGGCGATCGCGCTTATCACGGCGGGTTTCAAGGAGGCCTCGCCGGAGGGGGCCGCGCTTGAACAGGAAATATCGCAGACCTGCGCCGCGCACAAAGTGCGGCTGCTCGGTCCCAACTGTCCCGGCCTGATCAACACCGACCACTGGCTCAACGCCTCGATTATCCCGCAGTTTCCCCGCCGGGGCGGGATATCGGTCGTATCGCAGTCCGGCGCGGTGTGTACGGCCATCATGGACTGGGCCGCCAAGGGACACCTCGGCCTTGCGAAGATGGTCGGCATCGGCAACCGGGCCGATTTGACCGAAATAGATTTTCTGGAAGCGTTCTCGGCGGACGAGCAGACAAAGGTCATCATCGGCTACCTGGAGAGCATCAGTTCGGGCGACGGGTTTGTCAAAGCGGCCGAGACGGCTTCGGCGACCAAGCCGGTCGTTATCTTGAAGGCAGGCATAACGCGCGCGGGCATAAAGGCGGCCTCTTCACATACGGGCAGCCTGGCGGGCTCCGACATCGCGTATGGCGCCGCCTTCAATCGCTCGGGCGTGATACGGGCCGACAGCTTCGAAAAGCTGCTTGACTACGCGGTGGCCTTCGCAACGCAGCCGTTGCCGAAGGGGAATCGTGTGGCCATCATAAGCAACGCCTACGGTCCGGGCATCATAGCGGCCGACGCGGTGGACCATTCCGGGATGCAGTTGGCGCCGCCTGCAAGCGGCGTCTCGACGGCGCTGCGCGGCAAGATGCCGTCCTCGTACATCACGGACAATCCCATTGCGGTGTTGGGCGACGCCGATTGCGAGCGATATGCGGAGGCCTTCAACGCGGCTCTCGACGACGATTCGATCGACTCTGTCATAGTCATCCTCACGCCGAAAGTCATGACCAAGGCCGCCGAGACGGCGCGCACAATCGCCGGCTGCATTCGCGGGAACAAGCCTGTGTTGGCCGCGTTCATCGGCGGAGAGGACGTGATGCCGAGCCGCGACGAGATGCTCGATTCGAACCTGCCCGACTATCCGTCCCCCGAGCGCGCAGTCGCCGCGCTCCGGGCGTTGTGTGACTATGCCACCTGGAGGCTGCGTCCTCCGCGCGTGGTGACCCGCTTCCCGGTACACCGACGCAGAGCCGAACGGATAATCGCTCGCCAATTGAGGGCGGGCCGCACATACGTCGGAGAGGTCAAAGCGAAGGAACTACTGAGCGCATACGGGTTTATCGTGCCTGAGGGGCACATCGTCGTGAACGCCGAGGAAGCGGTCGAGGTCGCCGAGAGGATCGGCTATCCGGTCGCGGTCAAGATCGTATCTCCGAACATAGTGCACAAATCCGATGTCGGCGGAATCAAGCTGGGGTTGTCGAATCCCCAGGACGTGCGCGACGCATGCGACCTCATGCTGCTTCGCGTCCGCCAGCGCATGCCCGACGTCGAGCTTGAAGGCGTGTACATAGAAAAGATGTGTCCGCAGGGCCGCGAGGTCATCATGGGGATGAACCGTGACCCGCAATTCGGGCCGATGCTCATGTTCGGTCTCGGCGGCATCTTCGTTGAGGTGATGAGGGACGTGGCGTTTCATCTGGCGCCGATAACCGCTGAAGAGGCGATGCAGATGCTGTCGGAAAGCCGTTCCTACGCGCTGCTCAAGGGTGCGCGCGGACAGCCGGGCGTGGACCTCGCGGCGATCGCCAACGGCCTGCAGCGCATAAGCCAGCTCGTGACGGATTTCCCGCAGATTCAGGAACTCGACATAAGTCCGTTGATCGTGCGTGAGATGGGCGCCGAGCCGGTGGTGGCCGACGCGCGCATCATTCTGTCGGAAGGAGAGACTCGTCAATGATGGAACAACGCAAGGCGATTTATGACCCCGACTGGCGCGAAAAATACCGGTCTCTGGTACAAACGCCCGAGGAGGCCGTCTCGCGCATAATGCCCGGGCATCGCGTGTTCATCGGGACCGGCTGCGCTACCCCTCAGAGCCTTGTTCGCGCGTTGACAGCGCGCTCCAACGAGTTGGCCGACACGGAGATCGTGCATCTGCTTACCTTCGGAGAGGCCCCCTACGCGCACAAGGAACTCGCTGAGCATTTCCGCGTCAACAGCTTCTTCATCGCGGAAAACGTGCGCAACATAATCCAGGAGGGGCTCGGCGATTACACTCCGATTTTCCTGTCGGATATCCCGCGGCTGTTCAAGTCAGGCCAGTTGCCGCTTGACGCCGCGCTGATACAGGTCACGCCGCCCGATAGGATGGGCATGTGCAGTCTCGGCATTTCCGTTGATATAGTGAGGAGCGCCGCCGAAAATGCGGGCCTCGTCATCGCCCAGGTGAATCCCCAGATGCCGCGCACCCTCGGCGACAGCTTCCTGCATGTGCACGACCTTGACATACTCGTGCCGGCAGAGGAGCCTTTGTATGAGATCACGCAGGCGCAGCCGACGGAAGTGACCCGCCGCATCGGCGAATATATCGCCGCGCTGGTGGAAGATGGCTCGACGATCGAGTTCGGCATCGGGCGCATCCCGCAGGCGGTGATCGAGTTTCTCAAGGGCAAGAAGGACCTCGGCATACACACCGAGATGTTCTCTGACGCTATGATCGAACTGGTGGAATCGGGCGCCGTCACGGGCAAACGCAAGTCGGTTGACCGCGGCAAGATCGTCGCCAGTTTCTGCATGGGCAGCCGAAAACTGTACGACTACATCGACAACAACCCCTTCTTCGCGTTCCATCCGACCGAATACGTGAACGATGTGTTCGTTATCGGCCAACAGCATAAGATGGTGGCGATCAATGTGGCGCTCGAGATTGACCTCACCGGGCAGGTATGCTCCGATTCGCTGGGCACCAAGTTCTTCTCGGGAATCGGCGGACAGGTGGACTTCAATCGAGGCGCGGCCAGGTCGCACAACGGCAAGGCAATCATCGCGCTGCCTTCGACCGCACACAATGAGGAGATCTCGCGCATCGTGGCGCATCTGAGCGCGGGAGCGGGCGTGGTGACCACGCGCGGCGACGTGCATTACGTGGTGACCGAGCACGGAATCGCGTACCTCCACGGCAAGAGCGTGCAGGACCGCGCGCTCGCGCTCATCAGCATCGCGCACCCGAAATTCAGGGCCGCGCTGCTCAAGGAGGCGATCAAGGCCAAGTATGTGCGGCCCGAACTGGCCGTCGAGTTGGGCGATATGGAGGGCAAGATCCTGCTCGGGCCTCAGGACCTTCGCACCTCGCTCCTCCTGGATGACGGGACCCAGATAAACTTCCGCCCGATTCATCCGACCGATGAACCGCGAATCAGAGACCTGTTTTACGCGCTGTCCCAGCAGGCGATGTATTATCGGTACATGTCCCACATGAAGCGAATCCCGCAGAAACAGATGCAGGACTTCGCGTACATCAGCAGCCGCAACGATGTGGCGCTTGTGGGCACCGTCCCGGAGGCCCATGGCGACGAGATCATCGCGATCGGGCGTTACTACCTGAATCCGCGAACCAACCGCGCGGAGATCGCGCTGCTCGTCAGGGACGAATGGCAGAAGCGCGGGATCGGGTCGTTCCTGCTCAAGTACCTGATCACCATTGCGCGCCGCAACGGCATCGGCGGCTTCTCGGCGGAAGTGCTCCGCGAGAACCGCGCCGCCCAATCGCTCCTGCAAAAGAGCGGGCTCAAGATGAAGAGCATCCTCAGCGAAGGCGTGTACACGTTCGAGCTCGATTTCACGTAGAAGAAGTGACTGGAGTGAGTGGAGTGGGTGCAAGCAATGATGAGTGATGCTCTTATCATTCATCATTCAATCCGCGTTGCGTGTTTCGTGTTGCGTGTCCGAGGAATCCGCATTCCGAAATCGATCCCAACCACAGCGCCGAACACACTGCGCCCGGGCCGATTGCCCGCCTTTTCATCCGTCCCGAACGGATCGAACGCTTAAATCGCGTTTTCCCATCAAGTCCCGGAAATCTCGTTTCCGGGGATGATACAGGAAATATGCGTTCAAGCGTTCTAAGTGTTCACCCTTCGCTTCCGAGGCCGATGCCCATCCACGTCCGCGCTCTCGACTCGCCGCTGTGCTTCTGCGTAAACCCACGCTCCTTCAGGCGCAGGCCGAGCGAGCGGGCGCTCATCGCGCGCTCGCCCGTCTTCTCGCACCAGGCGCGATAGGCCTGGTTCAACTCCGCGCTCGTGACCTCGGCCCCGGGCAGGACGACGCAGCGTTCGGCCAGGAAATCGCCGAGGATGTCCATGTCGGAGCGGTACTGTCCCGTCGCCGCGCGCACCTCGGCAGGCTCGCTCAGGCCGAACGCCTGCCAGTCGAGGCATCCGCGCACGCACCATCTGAAGATGCCAGGCGCCTCCGCTCGCAGCTTGTCGGCGAGGTCTTTTATCTGCTCGCCCTCGGGCACGGTCACCGTGAACGGCACGAGCGCGATGCGACGCCACACGGCGTGGTCGGTCCCGCGGATGACCGGCAGATGGTTGCCCGCCATGAACAGCTTGTGGGTCGGCTCGAACTCGAAGTAGTCCTGCCGCATCCGGCGCGCGAGCAGGCGGTCGCCCCCGCTGAGTTCCTTGACGAGCACTTCGGCGAGGCGCTTGCCCTGCTCGACTTCGGTCGTGACCGCGAGGCGCACGCCGCACAGGTCGGCCAGCGCGGTCGGATGCGTGTCGTCGCGGTCGAAAAACAGCAGGTCGGGCGCGATGCGCCTCCCGTAGTCGCCCCACACGTGCAAAAGTGCGCTCAGAAATGTGCTCTTGCCGTTTGCGCCCGTTCCGTGCAGAAAGAGGAGCTTCTGCTCCCTGACCGAACCGGTGAGCGCGTAGCCGACCGCCCGCTGGAGGAACGCCAGCAGTTCCACGTTGCCGCTCATGATTCGCGTGAGGAACGCCTGCCACTGCGGACATGGCGCCTTCGGCTCGAAGCGGACCGCGGTCATCTTCGTGAGCATGTCCTCGCGCCGGTGAGGCCGAAGCTCGCCCGAGCGCAAGTCGAGGGTTCCGTTGGCGCAGTTGAGCAGCCAGGGGTCGCGATCGAACGCATCGTGCGTGAGGGCGATTCCCTCCAGCGCGGCGAGCTGCGTGAGCGCGCTCTCGACGTTGGCGCGGCGCTCGGCGCGGGCGGCCCAATCGAGCAGGCGTCTGCGCTCGTCTTCACGACCAAACCCGCGCGCCTCGCGCTGGATGTCTTCGGCGGTCTCGACGGCCCAGCGCCACACCTGAGCGGTCTCGTCGCGCGTCCAGCGAACGCCGTCATACACGAAGAACCCACCGAGCCGTTCGCAATGGCGGATGCTCTGGCCGAAGCGTTGCGCAATTCGCCGTGCGTGATAGAGGTCGTTCAGGTTGGAGGATTGCAGGGGCACGGCGCGCCGTGCCCCTGCGGAGTCCGAAGGGTTGGACGGTTCATCGGCGAGCCTCTCAAGCTCGGCCGCTGTGCCGCCGCGCGCGAGCCAGTCCGATACGTCCTGCTTGGGGCCGAGCCCGGGCAGCTCCAGCAGCTTGACCTCGGCGGCCAACGGCGCGAGGCTTCGGGCCACCCGCCTTGCGTGGGCGCGGCCCGGCTCGTCGTTGTCGGGAATGATGACCGCGCGCACGCCCCTGAGCGAGAGCGAATATTCATCGCGCCACTTCCCCGCCCCATGCAGGTTCGTGGTGGCTGCAAGGCCGAGCCGCGCGAGCGCGTCGGCGTCTTTCTCACCCTCGACGATGTGGAGACGGCGTCCGGCGCGGACGGCCTCCAGCGCCTCGGGCAACCGGTAGAGCACCCTGCGGCCGCTCAGGCCCCAAATCCATTCGCCGGAGGGAGACGGCCTGCGACAGCGGAAATCCTTCGGCTGGAACCGGACCACCTGGTAGAGCAGTCGGCCGCGTTCATCGCGGTAGTCGTACTCGGCCACGATGCGCGAGAGGCCGTTTCGTGCGTGTCCGTCAGGCGCGCGGCGGGGCGCGCGCCGCGCGCCCCCACAATCGGGCGGCGTCATTGCAGGGGCGGTTCGTGAACCGCCCGCGCACCCGCGCAAGCCGAGCGCATCGAGGATATGTTCGAACCGGCATCCCGCGAAGCATTTGAGCAGCAATGTTCCGTCGCGCCCGCCGCTGATCGAGAGGCTGGCACGCGTGTCGTGGTGGGCGGGACACAGCGCGAGCCAGCCGTTGCCCCTGGAGCGATGGGGCTTTTTCCCAAGTTCGCGAAGCCTGTTGATTGTTTGTTCTACCGAGACTCGCATGGGTGAACGTCGCCTCCTGAATCAGAACTGCGCCTGCGCAATCGCGGGCAACCGCAAGGGGGTGCCCCCACTTTCTGTATCATCCATGGTTGGGGCGGAATTGATCAACGAAAAAGTTGTTAACGAAAATTTCGAATGACAGAAACCATTGAAGAGATTGGGGTTAAAAACGAAGAAGGGTTTACGGTTTATGGTTCCCGGCTTGCGGTTGAACCGACGCGGATTGAAGGACGCACAAAAGTCCTGCTCCGGATAACTGGGGACTTTGCACCTTGAACTTTGAACCTTTCGGGCTGTCAGGTTTCTTTACAGCATGTAAAGAATTCCGTCGAAATGACTGAGGCGGTCAAATGGCTAAACCCCTGAAACCGGCCATTTTCCGAGGTTTTCTCGTGCGGCGCGCGCCGTGAGATCATCGGCACAGCATTTGCACATACGGATTGCGCAAGCTGGCAGTTGGAACACGTGCTCTGGGGAAAGTAGGGGAAGTGCCTGATGGCAACGTATGAGAAGGTCCGTGGTATTCCGCCAAAAGACATCGAATCGGCCCAAGCGGGCATCCAGTCGCGCCCGGGGATGGAAGAGTATTACCGGCGCCTGAGGCGGCGACTGAAATTCGGGTTGCTCCTGGCTATTGTCGTGCCTCTTCTGATCCTCTCGCTGTATTTCCACCTTCAGTTCAATTTCACATTGAGAGAGAGCGGGAAACTGCACCTGACCTCGCTCGCGGAGAGTCAGCGGAACACGATCGACCTGTTCCTGCAGGAGCGGGTTGTCAACATTTTCAATCTTTTTTACGGGGCCGGATTCAGGCTGCCGCCTTCCCAGGAGGACATGCTGCGGTACCTGCGTCATCTGCGCTCGATGAGCGATGCGTTTGTTGATGTTGGTTTCCTGAATGCGTCTGGGGTCCAGATCGGTTATGCGGGGCCGTATCCCTACCTGCAGGGCAAGGACTACAGGAATGAGCAATGGTTTCAGACGTTGATGAACCAGGAACGCAACTATCACATCACCGATATTTATCTGGGTTTCAGGCAGAAGCCCCATTTCACGATTGCGGTGAGGCAGATATTCGAGGATGAACCGTGCGTCATGCGGGCCACGCTTGACCCCGACAAGTTCTACCTGTTCTTGCGTACAATCGGCAGAGGGAAAGTGGCCGATTCGGCCCTCATCAACCGGGAAGGCAAGTACCAGATTGTGGACCCGGGCCGGGGCGACCTCTTGGCGCTGAGCCCTTACATGCCGCCTGAAACCAGCGGTTCGGGGGCGGATGAGGTTGCCAGCGACGGCAGCGCCGAGCTGTTTGCGTACGCCTGGCTGGAAGAGGTTCCGTGGGTGCTCGTGGTGAGGCAGCCGGTCAAGGTCGCTTACGCCGACATGTATCGGGTGCGCGGCGTCATAATCGCGGCCACAGGCATCATTGTCGTCGCGCTGGTCACGATCACGGGGCTGACGACCGACCGATTGCTGAAGCGCGCGCAGGCGACGGATGAATCGAGGAAGGAACTGAAATCGCAGCTGTTTCATGCGGCAAAGTTGGTGGCTGCGGGCGAGCTTGCAGGGGGAGTTGCGCATGAGATCAACAACCCTTTGGCCATCATCAGTTCCGAGACCGGGGTCATCAGGGACATGCTCGACCCCCAATTTGGACTGGCGTGCACGCCGGAGAAGATACGGCAGGAGCTGGACTACATTGACGAGGCCGTTTTCCGCGCTCGCGACATCACGGAGAAGCTGCTCGATTTCGTGCGCAAGAACGAGCCTCGCCTGGTGAGAACGAACTTGAACCATCTGCTGGATGACGTGGTCGGGGGGTTGAAGGAGAAGGAGCTGGAGGTATCGGGGGTCACTCTGGTCAGGAACTACGACGCGAATTTGCCCGACATAATGCTGGACCCGGACCAGATGCGGCAGGTGTTTCTGAATATCGTCAACAATGCGGGCGATGCGATGGAGGGAACCGGAGGCAGGCTGACAATAAGCACGCGCAGCGATAACGGATTCATCAAGGTGAGCATTGCCGACACGGGTAAAGGAATGACCTCCGAGCAGATGGAGAGGATATTCGACCCGTTCTACACCACCAAGGAAGTCGGTAAAGGCACCGGCCTTGGGTTGAGCATCAGCCTGAGCATCGTACAGTCCATGGGAGGCCGAATCGAAGTCCAAAGCATGCCGGGCGCGGGCAGTTCCTTTACCGTGGTTCTTCCAATACAGAAGGCGGAGGAAAGTTCAGATGGCTGAGCAGACAGCGAGCCAGCCCGACGGAAGGCCGAGAATTCTCGTGGTCGATGACGAAGACCGATTCAGGCTCGCCATGAAGCGCCAGCTTGAAGTGCGCAACTATCGGGTCTGGGAAGTCAACAATGGCGAGGATGCGATCAAGTTTGTGCGCCATAGCAGCCCCGACGTCGTGCTTCTGGACCAGCGAATGCCCAAGATGGACGGCATCCAAACGCTGAAGGAGATCAAGAAGATAAGGCCGGAGGTGCAGGTGATCATGCTGACCGGCTATGGAAGCACGGAATCGGCGCGGGTCACCGGCAAGTACGACGTGTTTCATTACATGCAGAAACCGTGTGCGCTTGAAGAACTGATCCAGGTCATCAATGCGGCCAGGCAAGAGCGGGTGTACGCGATGGCGCGCCACGAGATTCCGCAAGTCCAACGGGGCAGTTTCAAGCGGTGGCTGATGGGTGCGCACAACGCGCGGCCGGGCTTCATCCTGCTTGGGTTTCTGATATTTGCGGCAATCATCGCGTCGCCGCCGCCCTCCAGGCTTCTGGCGCTCATAAGCACGCCGAAGACCGAAGAGTCGCACCAGGCGATCATGGGGTACGCCGATTTTCGAAACATGCAGGTCGGACAAACCATCTCCGATTTCTATAGCGAGAGGGCGGGCTGGACCAAGACGGCGGTCATGGATGACGGGACTACCAGGAAGATTTCGATGAGTCCCAGACAGACCGCGTTTCGGGCGAGAGTCATGATCGGAACCCTGATCGTGGCGGCTCTGTTTTGGGCGACCGGCGCCATGCCCGTGGGCATGACCGCGGTCTTTGTCGGAATGCTGATGTACTTCTTTGGGGTGCTTCCTCCCGACAAGGTTGCAGGCGCGTATGCAAAGGACTCGGTCGTTTTTATCTTTGGCGTCCTTGCGGTCTCGGCCGCAATCGCGAAGACGGGGCTTGACAAGCGAATCGGCATCCTGCTGCTCGGGACGAGCACATCGCTTTCGAGGCTGGCGTTCATATTCTGTCCGCTGCTCGCGGTCGCGGCGGGGTTTTTGTCTGAACATGCGCTGGTGGCGTTCATCGCGCCGATATTCATGCTCGTGTACGCGGGCGCGGTCAAGGCGGCCAATATCACGAAGGACCGCAGCCTGGCCGTAATGATGATCCTTATGCTCACGTTCGTCGCGAACACCGGCGGGCCGGGCTCGCCGGCGGCGGGCGGGCGCAACGCGGTGATGCTGGGCATCTTGTCCGATTACGGCCTCGCGCCGACGTTCGGGCAATGGGTGATGTACGGACTTCCCTGTGTTCCGGTCATGGCAATGGCGATCAGCGGGTATTTGTATCTTGTCTTTCGCAGAAAATTGCGGATAAAGGACCTGAACGTGGCCGCCGCGGTACGGCGCGAGTCTGAAAAGCTCGGAAAGATGACCAAGAACGAGTACCGCACCGCCGCCGTTCTGGTGTTGCTGATAGCCTTGTGGACCACCGCATCCGACACGCTGGGGATGGGCGGGCCGGTGCTCTTGTGCCTCGTGCTGCTCAACCTGCTCGGCATCCTGCGCTGGCGCGACATCAACCAGATTCACTGGGACGTGGTAGGGCTGTACGCGAGCGCCAGCGCCATGGGAGTGGGCTTGGCGGCGACGGGCGCCGCGCTGTGGATGGCCGACGGCTTCATCAACGCGCTTCCGGAATCCATGAAGAGCGGAGAGGGGCTTTGCATCGCCACCAGTCTTTTCAGCGGGTTCATCACCAACTTCATGAGCGACGGCGCGACGGTCGCCGCGATCGGTCCGATCACGGTTCCGATGGCGACCCTCTCCGGCACCCCCCCCTTGATGGTGGGGCTCTCAACTGCATTCTCATCCTCATTCGCGTATATGTTGATTGTCGGCACACCCAACAATGCCATTGCGTACAGCATGGCCAGGGACCCTGAGACCGGCGAACAACTCGTGACGGTTCAGGACTTTCTCAAGCATGGCGCGGCAGCGTTGGTGATATCGTTCCTTGTGTTGTGGGCGTGGGTTTTCTTCGGGTATTGGCGTTGGATAGGCTTCTGAGGAGGATACAAGACAATGGCAAAGGAAAAGATAAACCTTCTGATCGTAGACGATGAGGAGCGGTTTCTTGAATCCATCAAGAAACGGCTTGTGATCAGAGACTTCAACGTCATCACGGTAAACCGTGGTGACAAGGCCATCGAGACTGCGCGTCAGAATCCCATCGACGTCGCGCTGGTGGATCTGAAGATGCCCGGGATGAACGGCGAGCAGACCCTCGAGGCTCTCAAGCGGGAGCATGAGTGGCTGGAGGTCGTCATTCTCACGGGGCATGGCTCGACGGAATCGGCGGTCGAGTGCACGAAGAAGGGCGCATACTTCTACCTTCAGAAACCCTGTGAACTGGAAAAGCTGCTGCAGGTTCTCACCGACGCCTACAAACACCGCGTCATGAACAAGATGAAGATCAAGCAGGACCGCATGGAGAAGATATTGGAGATGGCGGATTCGAGTTCGCCGCTGGGCATCCTGCGGAAGATACGTGAACTCGATAAGGAGGAGGGTTAACCCTGATGGAGGCCGGACGGTTCAAAAATATCCGGCGAATCATCCTGCGACGAGTGTTGCTGGTGCCGTTTGTCACGCTTGCGCTCGTGTTCTGCACGCTCGTGTACTACTTTGCGACGAATCTGCGCGCTCAGGTGGAGACGAACCTGGTCAGGACTGCCGACGCTCACCGGAGCATGATCGAGGGGTTCCTTCGGGAACGCTGTTTCGACCTGCACTATGTTGCAGCCTCAAACACGTTTGAGGAACTGAGCCGCGAGCAGCGTCTGGCCAGGATTTTCGAGCGACTCCAGATGCGCTCACGCGCGTTCTTCGATCTCGGGCTTTTCGATGAGAAGGGCGACCACGTTGCCTACATCGGGCCTTACGACTTGAAAGGCAAGAACTATGCGGAGGCGCAGTGGTTCCTCCAGACCCGGGAGGCGGATGTCTATGTCTCCGACCTGTTCCTGGGATATCGCAACGACCCGCACTTTGTGATCGCAGTCCGGCAGGAGGAAGGGGATCGGACCTGGTATTTGCGAACAACAATCGACTGGCTCTATTTCAACGACCTGGTGGAGAACATCCGCGTCGGCAAGACGGGCGAGGCGTACCTGATAAATCGAGAGGGCGTGTTCCAGACACGCCGCCGGTCGGGAGGAGACCTGATGGAGATCGACCCCGATTTCTCCATCTACGGGAAGCATGAGGGGCGCGCCTCATGCTTTGCCGCCGACGACCACAAGGGAGAGCGTCACATTTACGCCACCGGCCGCATTGAACCGATGGGCTGGCTTCTGGTGGTGCGCCAGAGCGTCAGTGACGCCTACTCGCCGCTCATCCGCGCCGTGGTGATCGGGGTCGTGACGATCGTGGCGGGCGGCGGACTGGCGGTGTTCATGGGGTTCATGCTTGCTTCGGGCGTGGCAAACCAGTTGACCGTGGCCGACATGGAAAAGAAGCGAATGGGCACGCAGTTGATAATGGCTGGCAAGCTGGCCGAGGTGGGCGAGATGAGCGCGGGCGTCGCGCATGAGATGAACAACCCGCTCCAGGTGATCAAGGGCGAAGAGACCTACATGAAGGATATTCTCGAAGAAATGGAGAAGAACGGGAGCATCCTCGATCCCGAGAACCTCAAACTGCTTCGGGAATCCGTTGAGCAGATCGACCTGCAGGTCGAAAGAGGGAAACAGATCACCGCGGGACTGCTCGGGTTTGCGCGCAAGACCGAGGCGAAAATCGAGACGCTGGACATGCGGTCGCTGATACCCGGCGTGGTGAGCATGGTGGAGCGCCAGGCGCAAGTGGAGAACGTGCGCATCGTGCAGGAATTCGAGGCCTCGCTGCCCAGCATCCGCAGCGATCCTGCCCAGCTTCAGCAAGTATTCCTGAATCTCTTGAATAATGCAATCGACGCCTTGAGGCCGAAGGGCGGGGGTGAGATTCGCGTCACCGCCGCATCGGCAGATGACGACCTCATAATATCCGTGACCGACGACGGCATCGGCATACCTCCGGAAAACATGGAGAAGATATTCCTCCCGTTTTTCACGACGAAGCCGGTGGGACAGGGAACGGGCCTGGGCCTGAGCACCTGTTACGGGATCGTGGATCGGTTGGGCGGCCAGATCACTGTCAGCAGCGAGTTAGGCGTGGGCACGGTCTTTTCGGTTCGGCTCCCACTGGCCGGTCCCCCCGAAAAGAGCGAAAAGAGCCCGAAGGAACTGCAAGGAGAACCGGCGCAATGGACGCCATAAACCTTCTGCTTGTGGACGACGAGGAGCGCTTCCTCACCACGCATAAGAAGTTACTGGACAGGCGCGGCATAAACACGTCCACGTGCACCAACGGACACGATGCGCTCAGGATTCTGGCCGAGCGTCGCATAGACGTGGTGGTGCTCGACATCAAGATGCCCGGAATTGACGGCTTCGAGGTGCTCAGAAAGATGCGACAGAACCATCCGGATGTTGAGGTCATCCTCTTGACCGGCCACGTCTCCGTTGATTCTGAGGCAGAAGGACTCAAGCTGGGAGTCACCGCCTACCTGACCAAACCCATCTCGATAGACGTGTTACAGTCGAGCGTGGAGCACGCCTACGACAAGAGGCGAGCCAGGCAAAGGAGAATTCAGGAGACGGCGCAAACAGTGGAGCAACGCCCGACGGGAAGCGATAAAACAGAAGAACGGTGAGCGAAATGGAGAACCGAAAGTTCAAAGCCACGCGCCGGATGATAATGAGCCGAGTCCTGCTGGTGCCGTTTCTGGCGGTAATGCTTGTCTTCGGCACTCTCGTATACTACTTCGCCACCAACCTGCGCAGCCAGGCAAAGGAGAAGCTCACGCATCTGGCCGACGGGCACCGCCACATTGTGGAGCAGTTCTTGAACGAAAGGGTATCGGACCTGCGGTACGTGGCCATTTCGGACAGGTTCGAGAACCTGAAGGACAACGACCATCTTGCCCAAGTGCTGGATCGCCTCCAAGGGCAATCCCGCGCGTTTTTCGATATCGGCGTTTTCGATGATGCCGGCAACCATGTGGCCTATATCGGCCCGTACGACCTGAGGGGCCGAAACTACGCCGACGCCGAATGGTTTCTCAAGGTCAAGGATGCGGGAATCTATATCTCCGATGTGTTTTTGGGCTACCGCAATATTCCCCATTTCGTGATCGCGGTGCGCGGCGGACAGGACGGCGCCCCCTGGTACTTGCGCGCGACTATTGACACGCTCTTCTTCAACGACCTTGTCGAGAACCTGCGCATTGGCAAGACCGGAGAGGCGTATCTGGTCAACGAACAAGGGGTTTTCCAGACCCGACGTCGCTCCGGGGGGAACCTCATGGAGGTTGACCGGGATTTCGAGCGGTACGTGGTGGCGGAGGAGGGTGTCGCCTCATTCGCGAGCGATGACGGCGCCGGCTCGCGGCATGTCTATGCCACCTGCCGTCTCGCTTCCACGGGCTGGCTCCTGGTGGTGCGCCAGGAATTGGGAGACGCTTACGCGCCCCTCACGCGAGCCGTGTTGCTCGCGGTCGCGCTGATAATCGCGGGCGGGGCGGTGGTGGTGACCATGGGATTTCTGCTGGCCTCGGGCGTGGCCAACCAACTCACGGTGGCCGACATGGAGAAGAAGCGGATGGGCAGCCAGTTGATCATGGCCGGCAAGCTGGCGGAGGTGGGCGAGATGAGCGCGGGCCTCGCGCACGAGATCAACAACCCACTGCAGGTCATGAAATCGGAAGAGGCTCTGGCGCTCGACATTCTTGACGACATGGAGCAGCAGAAGGGGTCTCAATCGGAGAATATGAACATGCTGAGAGACTCAATTATCCGGATGGGCGCCCAGGTGGACCGCTGCAAGAAAATCACGCTCGGACTGCTCAAATTTGCCCGTCAGTCGGAGACCTCGATACAGAAATTCGACATGCCCCCGTTGCTCCACGAGGTTGTCGGCATGGTCGACCGCCGAGCCCGGGTTGAGAATATTCAGATTGTCGAGGAACTGGGCCCCGATCTTCCACGCATAGAGAGCGACCCGGCACAACTTCAACAGGTCTTTCTCAATCTCCTGAACAACGCTATTGACGCTCTGAAAGGCAGAGACAACGGCCAGATCAAGGTGGGCGCCGTCGTCAGCAACGGCCACCTGTCGGTGTCGTTCGCAGACAACGGCTGCGGCATTCCCCCTGAGAATCTGGAAAAGATATTCCTACCGTTTTTCACGACGAAGCCAGTGGGTCAGGGCACGGGACTGGGGCTCAGCACGTGTTATGGAATCGTGGAGCGGCTGGGCGGCCAAATCTCGGTCAGCAGCGAGGTCAACGTGGGAACGGTATTCACGGTTCGACTTCCGCTTTCCGCAGTGCCGGAACGGGCCCAAGTCCGGCACGCGATACGGCAAGAACAGGGAGGTTAGGTCATGAGCAACATACACCTGCTGCTGGTAGATGATGAGGAACAGTTCCTGTCAACTACCAGAAAACTCTTGGAAAAGCGCGGTGTTGACACACTCACGTGCACGAACGGATTCGACGCGCTCGACATCCTCGGCAAAAGGCGTTTCGACGTCGTGGTGCTCGACATCAAGATGCCGGGCATAGACGGGCTGGACGTGCTGAGCAAGGTCAAGCGTGACCATCCGGACGTGGAGGTGATACTGCTGACGGGACACGCCTCGGTCGAGTCAGCCATAGAGGGCCTCAAACTCGGGGCATTCGATTACCTCACCAAGCCCGCACGCGTCTCGGAGATAATTGCCAAGGTCGAAGAAGCTTATGAGAGGAAGCTGGCCAAAGAGGAGAGATCGCGCAAGACGAAGATCAACAATATCATTCGTCATCCCATGGCCATCTACGAAAAAGAAGAGGACCGGGACTGAGGCGCGTTTCCGACACGAGGGTCTGAACCATGAGCGCCGACAAGAAAAAGGCGGTTGCGAAGAAGACCGAAGGCATTCGGGTCCTGATCGTGGATGACGAAGAGCAGTTTCGCAACACTACTGCGTGCATCTTGAACAAGCGCGGGTTCGCGGCCACGGCCGTGGGAAGCGGAATCGAAGCGTTGGACGAAATCAGGAAAAGGCCGTTCGATGTCGTCGTGCTCGACGTAAAGATGCCTGACATGGACGGCAACGAGACCTTTCGCGAGATCAGGAAGATCAATCCAAGCCCGGAGGTGATCATGTTGACCGGGCACGGCACGATGAAATCGGCGCTTGAGGGGCTGAGGGAAGGCGTTTTCGATTATCTCACCAAGCCGTGCGAGATCAGCGTGCTGGCGAGGAAAATAAGGGACGCATGCGCGAGGGAAAAGGGCGTATCAACACTTGAAAGGAGCATAAACCATGGACAAGCAGAGAAAGATTCACGTGCTGCTGGTGGATGACGAGCAGCGCTTCCGAACCACGGCCACCGCCACGCTGAAAAGGCGCGGCTTCGAGGTGACGGGCGCTGCCAGCGGAGTCGAAGCTCTCGACGTCATACGGGAGAGGCCAATTGACGTAGTCGTGCTGGATGTGAAGATGCCCGGCATGGACGGCAACGAAGCGCTTCGGGAAATAAAAATACTGAAGCCGGAGCTCGAGGTCATAATGCTGACAGGGCATGGAACCGTGGACTCCGCTCTGGAAGGCTGGCGCGATGAGGCGTTTGCCTACCTCACCAAGCCATATGACATCGACCTTCTGGCTGAAAAGATTCGAGACGCCGCCGCCAAGAGAAAGGGGCTGGACGGGACGCTGTGGTATTCCGTCTGGTCGGAAGAGCAGCCGCCGGGCTGATTGTGTATACTGAGAGGTGAAAGCTTTGGTCTCCCGGACCGACAACAGGAGGATAATCGGAAGGAGTCGCTGATGGATGGGCGCTCGATACTACTGGTTGACGACGACAGGGAGTTCTGCAAAGCGTTCAGGAGAGGTCTCGAGGGGATTGGCTACACGGTGACTGCGGTCCACGACGGATTGGAGGCCCTCGAGGCGCTGTCACAATCCGACTTTGACCTCATCATCTCCGACCTGAGAATGCCCAACCTCGACGGTATGGAGTTGATGCGGGAACTCATAAAGAGAGAACTCGATGTGCCCGTCGTGTTCCTGACCGCCTTCGGCGAGGTCGAGTCGTACATGGACCTCATGAATATGGGCGCGCACGATTACCTGAGCAAGCCTGTGAAGCTTCAGACCATCAGAGGCGTCATCGAGCGGGTTTTGGAAAAGCGCGAGGACCCATAGCATATTCCGCGCCGGTGAGGGCGTGTCTATGAAAAACCCGAGGCTTGAGCCGATACGGACCTGGGACCATGTGTTCGAATGTATCGAGCGTATCGTCGCATATCCTCATGTCAACACTGAACTCATCAAGGCGCTCACCATAAATCTTCGCGCCGAGACCGGCAGCCTCCCGGGTTACCAGGGGAGCGGGTTTGCCGAGCGGGCCGACAGCATCGCGCTCTCGAAGCGGATGCGCGAAAAGCTTGAGACGTTGATGATGCTTGACCTGTCCTCGGACGAGATGTATCTCCTGATACGCCAGTTGGTGAAGAGCCTGCCGTTCTTCGGCGCCTCACAGGACGAAATCCGCGCCATCCGCGGACTTGCCGAAGAAATCGAGTACACCTTCCCCTGCCCCATCACCGAAGACATACGCGGCGAGATTCACAACAAGCTTTCGCCGCGCAATCTCGACTTCGTCAGAGCTCTGCTGAGCTATGCGGAGCACGGCAATTCCGAACCGCTGCACAAGATAAACAAGTATCAGAAGGTATTCCAATATCAACCTGCGAAATTCGCGGGCATCATGCGACCCCTCAAAGAGCTCGAGCGCGAACTCGCAAACATCTTCGAGCCGCACCCAGGAAGAATCGAAGACAGGGTTTCAGACATTTATCAGTTGATGAGTAATATTGCCCAGATCGTTTCCCCGCAAGTCAATAACTACCTTCGCTACCTGATGGGAAGCATCGAGAAGGGAAACGAATCGCTGATTCAGACCAATCTCGAGATCCTGCTCGCGCTGCTCCGCGAGGCAGGCGAAAAGGCGGAGAATCCGAATCACAGAGTTCTTTTCGAGACTCTCAAAGTCAAACTTGAAGATGCGGGCAAGAGAAGGCCGGAGGACATTTTGAACCTGATCCATAAGTGGCGCCGCGATGCGGTCGCCCTTTTCTTCCCCGCGCTGATTGACCCGCTTGAGGAATTCATCGAGTGCTTGCGTTCAAAGAAGGCTTTGAAGGCCGCGCTCTTGCTTGGCGACATAAGGATGTCGCTCAGAGGCAAGATAAAGGACCCTCTCATCCAATCGCAAACCATTCCGGTCACCTTGGAGGCGATCTGGCTTGACCTCACGCTTGAACGCATCGGATACATTCTTTTTGGGGAAGTCAATAATGTGATACTTGCAGATATCACGTCCGAAACGCTGCCGGTCGCCCTGGACGTCATCCATTCGATGGTGCTCAATGTGCGCGCCAAGGGCCAGGGGACCGAGGAGCTCGAACACTATGCATCGCAACTGCTTGAACTCAAACATTCGAGCGGCCTCAACTTCTACACCGTCTATTCAATCCTCGAGCGCATCGACGCCGAAATAGGCGTGATCACCGACAAGATGGTGGAGATATACTATGATCTGACAAGGGAGATATTTGCCCTGCGGCAAATCCCCAATGCCGAGGAAGCGGCCAGCGCGTTTGTGGACGGCCTCTTTCGGGAGACCACGCTCCAGCACCTCTCGGAACTCACGCTCAAACTGCTCAGTTTCTCCCGCAGCCGGATCGCCGGCTTCATGAAGCGAGTCCGCCATCCGCCCATAAGGGAGATTTCGCTCCGTAAGGTGGCCAAGATAAGACAGGACCTCGATGCCCTTGCCGCCAACACGGACCCGGCGAAACTCGCGTACTTTTTCCGGCCCGGCCTTGCAGAAGGGGGCGCCTCGTTGTATCCCATCCTCGGGGAGAAGGGGGCGCATTTGACGGAAATGGCCCGCCTCGGCGTGAATGTGCCCCCCGGCTTCGTTCTCACTTCGAAGCTATGCAACACGTTCTTCCACGACGGCCGCGTCCTGCGAAGCGACACACGAAGGCTTCTCTTTGATTGCGTTGCGGAACTCGAGGAAGTGACGGGCTGCCTGCTGGGAGCGCCCGAGCGGCCGCTCCTCTTGGCGGTGCGCGCCGGTTCCTGCGTCTCGATGCCCGGCATGATGGACACGATTCTCAACATCGGTTTGAACGATGAGACCGTCGAGGGATTCGCCCGAACATCGGGAGATCCGGTTTTCGCGTATGAGTGCTATTTCCGGCTCATCGCGAAGTATGCCTCCTCTGTGATGGGCTGTACAAGCGACGGCGAGTCTCCCGCTGAGAGAATTGACGGTGCGCGAGGAACGCCCGAGGAAATGAAACGGAGAGTGAAGGCCCTCTTGGAGTGGGTGCGCAAAGCGACCGCCTCCCCGTTCCCCCAGGACCCCCGCGAGCAGCTTCTCGGCGCGCTCGGAGCGATCTTCTCCTCCTGGCGCAGTGACAGCGCCACCACCTATCGGCAGATATTCAATATCCCGCATCACTTCGGAACGGCGGCCACCATACAGCAGATGGTGTTCGGCAACCGTGGCCAAAACTCCTGCTCCGGAGTCGTATTCTCGCGCAACCCCATCACGGGCGAACCTCGCATATTCGGCGAATATCTCCCGTGCTGTCAGGGTGAACTGCTTGTGTGTGGGCGAGGTAACCCGCTGCCGCTCAGCGCCTATCAGGATGAGGCAGGCGCGTCCCTGTCTCTGGAATGCCGGTTTCCCGCGATACATGACGAACTCAAGGCCGTCGCACGAAGGCTCGAGCTTCACTTCCGCGACATGCAGGACATAGAGTTTACCGTTGACGACGGCGTGCTCTATCTCCTCCAGACGCGGGCCGCCAAGCGAACCGATTACGCCGCGCTCAAAACGGCGGTGGACCTTGCAAGGGAAAAAGTGATTGATGAAAGGACCGCCGTCGCGCGCCTTCAGGAGGCCGAGCTAAAGCAACTGTTCCTGCCGGTCTTCAGCCCAAGCGCTCCGAAACGACTCCTCGCCCGAGGGAATCCGGCCTCGCCCGGTGTGGCCACCGGCAAGTTGGCCTTCAGCAGGGCGGACGCAATCAAGCGGGCGCACGCGGGCGAGCACGTCATTCTGGTGGCGGACAGAACCACCCCCAACGACATCGGGGCCATATCCTCCGCGTGCGGAGTCCTCACGCGCGAGGGCGGCATGACCTCGCACGCCGCAATCAATTCGCGCCGCATGGCCAAGCCGTGCGTCACGGGATGCCATGCGCTCGACATCGACAAGGAGGCCCAG
>CAZEBC010000044.1:0-23753 GCA_964510165.1 uncultured bacterium | reverse complement strand
TGTGTGCGTAATCCGGTCCAAGGAAAGGCGGTGAATGCGGTGGACGAGATTCAGAAAGTCGTGGATGCTCTGGGTAACAACAATATCGAATGCATCTTTGTCAAAAATAAGCAGGAAGCGTTAAAGAAGGCGCTCGACATGATTCCCGAAGGCTCGACGGTCGGGCTTGGCGGGTCGGTTACGGTCGAACAGATCGGACTGCTCGAAAAGCTCCGGACTGGCAAGTACACCCTGTATGATCAGTACGCCCCCAACCTCGACATGCCAGAAAACATGAAACGGCGAAAGCAGGGTTTGTCAGCCCAATACTTCGTCACGGGCACAAACGCCATCACCTCCGACGGCCAGCTTGTAAACGTTGACGGCCTCGGCAACCGCGTGGCCGCGCAGGCGTTCGGGCCCGACAAGGTTATCATTGTTGCGGGAACAAACAAGATAGTCAAGGATGTGCATGAGGCTTTCGACCGACTCGAAAAGATCGCTCCGATCAACGCCAGACGATTCGGCACCGAAAGCCCGTGCGCCGACAGCGGAGTGTGCATTGACTGCGATTCACCCACGCGCATCTGCAACATCTATACAATCATTCGCAGGATGATGATCCCGGGACGGATAACGGTTATCCTGGTGAACGATTCGCTGGGGTTTTGAAGAGGCTGAGCAGTAGCGCAAGCTTCCAGCCTGCAGGCAGCCCCAACGAAATTTCGCGTCAGTGTGGCAGGCAAGATGCCTGCGCTATAAAGGATGTAGGGGCGGCTCGTGAACCGTCCCTGTGAAGCTCTGAAGGGATTTCAAATGAACGACCAACGTCCGAAAGTAGACTATGACGCGCTGCGCGAGCACGCGAACCAGATACCCATGTACAGGCTCATTGGAATGCAGGTCGTCGAGGTTGGGCCGGGGTATTCCCGTTTTCGCCTTCCGTTCCGAAAGGAGTTGACGCAACCATTCGGCGTATTGCACGGCGGCGCGCTCGCAACGATAGCCGATTCGGCGGTCGCAATCGCGCTGTGGGGACTCGTGGGCACGGACAAAGCGTTCACGACGGTCGAGATGAAGATCAACTACATCGCGCCGGTCGCCTCGGGCGAGGTCATCGCCGAGGGCAACATCGCCCATTGCGGCAAGCGGACCGCTCTCGGAGAGGTGACGCTCAAGAACGGCGAGGGACGGCTGGTCGGCAAATGCCTCGCAACCTACATGATCCTATCGATCGAGGAAGGCCTGGCCAAACCGCCGGAATGGAAGCAGCCCTGACTCTCCTTCATACGCCCCCGAGGAACTCCTCGGCGTTCCTCCACAGCAATCGTTCCCGGAGTTCTTGATTGCTCTCGGTCAGCTTCATGATGACCGACAATTCATATCGCTGACGCCCAAACGGCCAGTCGCTCCCATACATCACCCGCTCGACTCCCACCTTCTCGATCGCCCGTCCGACCATGCGAAGCGGCTGGAAACTGGTGTCGAAGTACACGTTCTTGTGCTTCACAGCAATCTCAATCGCCTCGCTCGCCTGGAACATCGCCATATGACCCATCACGAACTTGACCTTCGGGAAGGCCTCGAGCACTTTCACATAGTTTTCCGGGAGACCATATCTCTCGGATTCCGATTCGGGCACATAATAGGCGGTCTGGCCCGAGTGGAAGAACACCGGTAGTCCATATTGGCTGAATTCCTCCACCGTCTCCATACATTCGCGGCCGGCCGGATGGAAATTCTGGATTATGGGGTGCAGCTTGAGGCCCCGGCAACCGGCCTCGACGTAACTCCTCAGCTTCTCGGCACGGCCGGGATCGCGCGGGTCAACCGACGCAAATGGTATGATCCGTTTGTCCCCCTTCGCGATGGAGGCGACCTCTGGGGTCGAGCCATAAGGCTCAATGGGTAGCACCACGCTATGAACGATGCCCTCGCTTTCCATTGCCTGCGTGAGGCCGGGAAAACTCGCCATCGCGTTGCGACCCTGGGTCTCGCGGGCGACCCTCTTGCGCAAGACTTTGTCAATGCGCTCCGAATGATACCAGTTGAACTTCTGCCACTCGAATAGCCGTATCAGGAATCCCTTGGACGGCTTCACTCGCGAGGTTCCCTTCAGGAAAAGGATATCCTGCGCGTGGGTGTGCATATCAATTATCTTCATGTCGTTATTCCTATGAGAGAGCGAGGCATATGGGACGGCTTTAATAGCTTATCACGCCCTTTCCATCAGTTTCAATCTGCTCGGATTTCCCTCATCCCCACTCTCTCCCACCGGGAGAGGGCCTAAAATCTGGAGCCGTCTTCCTCAGGGAGAGGGCAGGGTGAGGGGCTTGGGTTGGTCTTGTCGCCTCGTGTTTCCTTGAAAACGCTCCGTGCTTCTGCTAAGATTAAGTCTGGCAACGAGTAACGAGCAGGGTATGAGGGCCGTGGCCGAGAAGACTTCCTCCAGCATCAGCGTCGTCATTCCTTCCTATAATGGAGTCGGCTATCTTCCAGGATGTTTGAGTTCGCTCCGGAGCCAGCTTGTGACCCCCGACGAAGTCATTGTGGTCGATGACGGATCAACCGATGACACCACATCCTTTCTGCGCGAGCATTTTCCGGACGTGCGCGTCGTCCGTCTCGATACCAATCGAGGCTTTGCCGCCGCAGTGAACGAGGGCATCCGCCGGTGTACGAGAGACTACATCGCGTTGCTCAATAATGACACGCAAGCCTCGCCGCAATGGCTTCGCGCGCTTAAGACAACGCTCGACCGACAGCCTTCCGTGGGGTTCTGCTCATCGAAAATGTTATTCGCCGACCGCCCGGAGGTCGTCAATTCCATCGGGATCGGTTTCACTAGAACTGGAACGGCTTTCGACGTCGGGTACGGCCAGCCGGACGGCGAAAGGTTCGCATCGCCCCGGCCCATCTTCGGGGCATGCGCAGGAGCGGCCATGTATCGGCGCCAGCTTTTCGAACGGATAGGCCTTTTTGACGAGGACCTGTTCATGTGGTACGAGGACGCCGACCTCAGCTTTCGCGCCCAATTGGCAGGCTTCAAATGCGCGTACGTCCCCGACGCCGTTGTGTATCATGTCGGCGGGGGTACAGCATCTCCAAATGATAGTCTACATATCTACTACTGTTCTCGAAATCAGATATTGGTCTTGGTGAAAAACCTGCCGGGTCCGCTGCGTTCAGTTTACTTCGGGCGCTTGGCACTGACGTGTCTAAAACATTCGTTTAAGAGCCTCGCCAAGGGGCAGACTGCCGTCGTAAGAGGCTATCTGGCCGCCCTTGCCAGCCTAAGGTATTTTATTAAGAAGCATGAGCTAATACACGATATTGTAAGCAGTTCCGCCGATGAAATTCTAGCGTTGTTGGAACTGGAGCTGAGGCAGCCGACCACCTGAAGATGAAGGATCCAGCGGAGACAACTGTCAGCGTTATTATCCCGAATTACAACGGCCAGCGGTACTTGGCCGACTGCTTGGGTTCGCTCTCTGAACAATCGTTCAGGGGCGCCGAAGTGATTGTCGTGGATAACGCATCCTCGGATGGCTCCGTCGAGTTCCTGAAACGCGAGTTTCCGCAAGTGCGCCTAGTGGCGCTTGAGTCGAACAGGGGATATTCCGCAGCAGTTAATGCGGGGGTTCGGACGGCATCGGGCGACCTGTTCGTTCTCTTGAACAACGACACTCGGGCTGAGCCTGACTTCATAAAAGACCTTTGGGTTGCCCTTTCGGAGGAGCATGCCGCGTCAATGGCGGCTCCGAAGATGCTGTTTGCGCGCGCACCCGACACGATAAACTCGGCGGGGCTCGGCTACAGCATACTCGGAACAAACCACGACCTTGGATTTGGGCTGAAGGACGGCCCGGCCTTTCAAGAGCGACGTTGGATTTTTGGTCCGTGCGGAGGCGCGGGGGTATATCGCCGGAGCCTGTTTGAGGACATTGGCGGCTTTGACGAGGATTTCTTTATGTATTATGAGGACGTGGACTTCAGTTTCCGGGCGCAACTGGCCGGACACAAGTGCGTCTTCGTTCCGACGGCGCGCATTCATCATGCCGAGGGCGGCAGCGGCGCTTCTTTGCCAAGGCCGAGGAATTACTATTTTGCCCGCAATTCTTTGGCGGTCATCCTCAAGGACTTCCCCGCTCGGCTTATTCTCAAGCACGCGCCGACAATTCTGTGGGAGATCGCGAAACGGGCGGGGTCTCCTCTCTTGAGGGGAGACGCCTCCGCGGTACGGGGCTACGCCGCCGCTGTGCGCCAGATAGGCGCCATTTTGCAGAAGCGGCGCCGGGTGCAGCGTCAAAGGAGGGTGCCCGACAACTATATCGAGGAGATTCTGAAAAGGAACCGATCTGTGATAAGGGAAATAAATCTCAATGGCCGGCCCGGCGGGGAGCATCCGTGAAGCTTGCATGTGTCGGGCCGTTGAGCCCTCTGAGAACGGGCGTAGCCGATTTTACCGAGAAGCTTCTGCCTTATTTGTCCGAAGAGTGCCAGATCACGCTCTTTACCGATGGGTACGCGCCCTCTCGAACCCCTGTCCTGAGTCAGTACCCCTGGGGCGATGTAGAGGAACTCATCTCCAATCCCGCCGCCTTTGACGCTGTGCTCTATCATATGGGCAATCATTGCAGATATCACAAGCGCGTATTTGAGGCCATCGTGACAACTCCGGGGATTGTGCTGCTTCATGACTGCGTGCTGAACCAGTTCTTCGCGAAGTATGCCCTGGAATCCGGCAGGTTCGGGACTTTTCTAGCGCTCTTCAAGCTTTGCTATCCGGGATGTGCTGTCGCTGACCTCCGCCCATTTTTTGAGGCGAAGGGCGATCCATACCGCTATCCCATGGCTGGCGTGGTCGCCTTGTCATCGCGCGGGACCATCGTGATGAACGACTACGCGCGAAACATAGTGTTGCGGGAAGCTCCGGACGCGGCAGTTGCAAAGGTCAACTTCCCGCATTTCCCGGCAGACCGCAACTCCTCTCCGCCGGACATTTCGAAGAAGTGGGGGATACCGTCGAGCAGCTTTGTGATAGCTTCAGTGGGCCACATAACGCCCGCAAAGAGGATAGATGTTGCGTTGCGAGCTTTTCGCAAGTTTCACGAGACGCATCGCGACAGTTTTTTTCTGCTCGCGGGAGAGATGTCGGGACGGTTTTCCCCGGCCGATTTCCCGGCGAGCGACAATGTCAGCTACTTAGGCTATCTCGATGATGGTGAACTCGATGCCCTGATGGCGCGTGCGGATGTGTGCGTTAATTTGCGGTATCCGAGTAACGGCGAGATGTCGATGACGCTCATGGAGATGCTTGGCCGGGGCAAGCCGGCGATCGTCTCGAATCACGCGCAATTCGCCGAGTTCCCGGACGGGGCGTGCATAAAGGTCGGTATCGGACCGAATGAGAGCGAAGACCTGGCTGGCCAGCTCCTCAGTCTCGCAGTTGATAAGGAACGCCGCCGCGCGATAGGCGAGGCCGCGCGGGCGTATGTCGCCGTGCACCACTCACCGAAGGCTGCGGCGAAAGCCGTGCTGAGCTTCATCAAGGAACGGGCAAAGGCCGAGCCTATCATTTCGAGGAACGAACTCACAAGGATTCTGCGGGCCGACGGCCCCTTAGCCCGGCGCACGCAGATGCTTAATTACAACTCCAGGCGTTTTCTCTCGTACATAAGGGAATATGGGATGGCGCACACGCTTCGGCAAGGATTGCGCCGCACGCGCGCATGAGAGTGACGATGCGTATTGGCATAGACGCGACAACCATAACGAACCGCAGCGGGACTGGATATTACACGCAGAAACTCATAGAGTTTCTGGGGCGTGTCGACAGCGAGAACGAGTATATCCTTTTCTGCCCCTCCGGCTATCGGGAACACCTTGAGCATCCAGCGATGTTCGAGTACCCGAATATACGCGTTGTGGAGGTTCGGGGAGCAAGCCGACCTGCCGCCCAGGCGCTTTGGCGGCAATCCGCTCTGCCGCGCCGGATACGAGAGCTTGGGGTTGATGTATTCCATTTTCCCTCGTTCATCGCCTCTCTTACGTCCCACTTGCCCTCGGTGCTGACCGTGCATGATCTATGTTTCTCGCTGTATCCGGAGACTTTCCCTATACTCAGGAGGTTCTACTACCGGCGGGTGATACCTCAAAGCGCAAGGCACTGCTCCTCCATCATCGCCGATTCTGAAGCGACCAGACGAGACATACTAAAAAATTTTCGGATGGACGACGGAAGCGTCCGCACTGTGCATTTGGGGGTTGATCCGGTGCGCTTTTATCACGTCACAGATGGGGCTGAGCGCAACCGGTTACGAAGCCGTTATGCCTTACCGGAACATTACATTCTTTATGTTGGAACCCTGGAACCGAGGAAGAATATCACAAGGTTGATACGGGCTTTCGATTACGGGATAGTGTCCAAGGGTTTTCCTCATCATTTGGTCATAGCCGGCAGGAGAGGCTGGCTCTTCGACCAGATATTCCGCGAGGTCAATGCGCTGAATCTGTCGGACCGGGTGCGATTCCCGGGCTTCGTCGAGCGGTCCGACTTGGCTGCGCTTTACAGCATGGCGCGCGCCTTCGCTTATCCGTCACTCTACGAAGGATTCGGATTGCCCTGCCTCGAGGCCATGTCATGCGGCACGCCCGTGATAGCTTCCAATGCCTCTTCACTGCCCGAGATACTGGGAGAAGACGCGCTGTTGGTGGACCCCTTTTCGGTCGACTCTATTGCGGACGCGTTACAGAAAGTGTGTTCCGACGAGGCCATTCATAAAGACTTTTCTGAACGCGGGCCGCGGCGGGCAAGCCGCTTCTCCTGGATGAGCACCGCCAGGAAGACCGCCGAGGTGTACGCCCGCACGCTTCACGAGGCCCGATGAAGATCGTTCACGTATACAAGGATTACTACCCCCCCGTAGTCGGAGGAATAGAGAAGCACATAGCACAGTTGTGCAATCATTTCAAGCGCGAGCACGAGGTCGAAGTCCTTGTCTGTAATCACGGGTTGACGACCCGCACTGAAACCATAGACGGCGTCAAGGTCACGAAGGTGGGCCAGCTCGGACGCCTGCAATCTGCGCCGCTTCCCCCGTCGTTTCCTCTCTGGCTTAAAAGGACCAAAGCCGATATCCTTCATTATCACGTGCCGAATCCCACTGGTGAGTTCTCTCATTTGCTCGTGAATCCATCGGGCAAGCTGGTGGCCACTTATCACAGCGACATCGTTCGGCAGGAGTTTCTTCTCGGGTTTTACCGGCCGTTCCTTCGAAAATTTCTTGCCCGGGCCGACGCCATCATGCCCACCTCTCCGATTTACATGGAGACTTCCCCTTTCCTTAGCGTCGTGAAGGACAAGTGCGAGGTCATTCCCCTTGGCATAGATACCCGTATGTTTGATGAGGTAGGCATCAGCATGAAGCCGGAAATAGACAGGCTTCGAAACCTCTTTGGCCGAGAATTCATACTGTTTGTCGGCAAGCTGAGGTATTACAAAGGGCTGCAATTTCTGATAGAAGCCATGCCAAATATTGATGTTCCTCTCGTTGTCGTCGGAAGTGGTCCCATGGAGCGCGACCTGAAGATGCTGGCCGCCAATTACCGCGTGACCGAAAAAGTGCATTTCATGGGTGAACTGACCGAACAGGACCTCGCCGTTTTCTTCCATGCCTGCTCTCTCTTTGTGCTTCCGTCGGTTTACCGAAGCGAGGCGTACGGACTGGTGCAGCTTGAGGCGCATGTATGCGCAAAACCGGTTGTCAGCACGCGACTGGGAACGGGTGTCGAATTCGTCAACATCGACGGCATGACCGGTTTTGTGGTTCCTCCCGCCGATTCCCCTGCGCTGGCGAATCGCATAAATAGGCTGCTGGCCGACCCAGACCGCAGAAGGGAGATGGGCGAATTTGCTCAGAAACGAGCACACAGCGAGTTCTCGCTCGAACGGATGTGTGAGCGCGTGGAAGCTGTTTATCGGAGGGTTTTGGCCCGTCCGAAAGTTTGATTGCGCCGCCGATGTGTGCTAACATTGAAACTGCATGTCTGTAGCGTGAGAGGCGCGCATGTGGTATCTGATTTACATATACATATTCGCGGTTTCGACGGCTCTCTCCCTGGGATTGACCAGACTCATGATATGGCTCTCCCATCGCCTGAGATTCTATGACCGACCCGCGGGACGCAAGGACCATGAGCGGCCGGTCCCTTATCTGGGTGGCGCTGCGATTTATCTGTCGTTCCTTGGAGTGCTTGCCGCTCACTTGTGGCTGCTTCATGAATTCAGAGGACAATTTGCCATCCTGGATAAGACTGCCAGGCACCTGCATTATTCGGTCGCGCTGGGCGAGCGGCCGGCGGTGCTTCGGGCGCTGGGAATCGTGCTTGGCGGCAGCCTGATCTTTGTCGCGGGCCTGGCTGATGACGTGTATGCGCTCCGTGCTCGGGTAAAGTTCGCGGTCCAGTTCATAGCCGCAATCGTGCTCCTGCTGTTCGGAGTGCGGCTGGAGATGTTCATTTCCTCTCCCGTTCTCACATCGGCCGCAACGGTTCTGTGGGTGCTCTTGATCGTGAACAGCTTCAATTTCATGGACAATATGGACGGGCTGTGTGGGGGAGTGGCCTTTATTGCCGCCATGATATTCTTTTTCGTGGCGCTTCCCCTGAACCAGACGCTGACGTGTGTGATCTTGCTCGCGCTGGCGGGAACGCTCCTTGGGTTCCTCCGATATAATTTCAGTCCGGCAAGGATATTCATGGGTGACGCGGGCGCAATGTTCATCGGGTTTGTGCTGGCTTCGCTCACGGTGATAAGCACCTTTTACATACAGGACCACATGAGCCCGTGGGCCCTCTTCACCCCGGTTTTCATACTGGGCGTCCCGCTCTTCGACACGATTGGCGTGGTCTATCTGCGCTGGCGGGCGGGCCTGCCTCTCTACATCGGCGACAACCGCCACTTTTCCCATAGGCTTGTCCATTTGGGCATGAGCAAGCGCGATGCGGTCATCTTCATCTATCTGGTCTCTTTCGCGGTCGGCCTCGGCGCTACGTTGCTGAGATACCTGGGGCTTCTGGGAGCGGTCACCTTGCTCGTGCAGACGCTGGGCATTTTCGCAATCATCATCATCCTGATGATCGCCGACCGCGAGAAGCGGATCAGGGAACAGACGGGTCCATCGGGGAATGAGCCGTAGAACTAAAAAAAGACATCTTTCCGCGCTTGCTGAAAATTCTCCGCACGGGGAACGCCGCGACCCGCTCCACGAGTGGGCTGATAACCTGGTGTTCGCCGGTGTCATTCTGGTCTTGTTCTTCAGGCCTTTCCTCTCAGGACGCACGTACCCGCACTTTAATCATTTCTTCCACATCTTCGTCACCATCCTTGCAGTGTTTTGGCTGGTGAAATGCTGGAGGAAGCGCGTGCTCGAACTCCACAATCGGCTCGTGACCGGATTCGCGATCGCGTTTGTGGGAGCGTGCTCCATTACGTTCTTCATATCGGTTGATAAGGGCCTCACACTTCGATATATCTATGAAATTGTGAGCTATACGCTGTTACTATTGGTGATCGCGAATAATTTTCGGGAAGACTCATCTGTCAAAATCGCCGTTGGCGCGATTCTCGTTTCCGCTTTCTTGGCCAACCTTTATGGATTGTACCAGAATTATCGGACGCTCGACATGACGCGCCAGTTCATCCAGGCCGCTCTTCAGTCTCGCGACCCCCAGATGCTCCCGGGCATCCCAATTGACACCGGCGTTCTCCACAGGCTCGAATCCACTCGTATTTTCTCCACATTCCTGCATCCGAACACGTATGCCCTCTTCCTGGCCATGGCGGGGGCGCTGACGATGGGCTGGCTCTGGAGTATGTATGACCCATTGAAGCGTTTCGCGAAATCCTCCATGGAACTCCCCCTGGCCACGCGCGTTGCGGGGTTATTAGTCTTGCTGCTGTTCGCGGCTTCAAGCGTCCTGATACCGTGGAACCTCTGGCTCACTCAATCGCGGGGTGGCTTCTTGAGCGCCATTGTAATCGTGGCGCTCTTTGCCGCGATAGGGGTCGGCGCCCGACGGTCTGCCTCAAACAGTGCAATTGTAGTGGCGGGCGCGGCGCTTGTCCTCTTTCTCATGCTGGGTCCCGTCGAGGCAGTTCCAGTCGACAAGCTTATCGTGCGCGAGACCTCGTTCTTCTCGAGGTTAAAGGATACCCTCACCGTCACCCAGCGGTTCTCATACTGGAAGGCTACCTTGAACATGGTACAAGATAACCCATGGCTCGGGATCGGGTGGGGCGCTTTTGAGAAGGCATATCCGCGTTACATGATTCAGGGAGGATATCCGACCCGGTTGGCGCACAATAATTATCTTCAGATATGGGCCGAGACGGGCATCCTGGGGCTGAATGCATTTGTCGGCTTGTGGATGGTGTTTCTTTACACATTCTGGCAAAAATGGCGAGGGGCCTCTTGTGGAATGCGGGGAATCATCTGCGGGCTTGGCGCCGCGATAATCGGATTCCTCGTGAATAGTCTGATTGACTTTTCGCTTTATGAACCCACGCTCGCTTATATTGTGTTTGCGTTGCTCGGACTTCTCGTCGCCATTCCTTCAGAGCGAGATGATAAGTTCTCCATCCCTTTTCCGGCAGCGCCCGCCGCGCTTCTGATCGGCCTCTTGTGTCTGTTGCTTGTGCCACTCGGCAGGTCCTATGCGGCGACACACCTCTACGCTCGAGCGGACAAGATAAGGAACAGCGCGTTTCCCAACCAGTTTGCTCTTCGGCGCGGATTCAAGACCGACCCCGAAACCCAACTGCAGGCTCTGGGGGAGAGCGTTACGCTGCTCGAAAGAGCCGCCAAGTATTTTCCCCTCGATTCCGATACACATCGTATGCTGGGAGACAGCTACCTTCGATTATCACACATGACAAGGTCGCCGTCGTTCCTGGACAAATCTATCACGGAACTTCGGCGTGCAATCCACCTCAGTCCCCTATCTCCCTACGCGCACCACTCCCTGGCAATGGCTTACTGGGCCCGCGCAAACGCGACGGGCCAGACCAGATATTACGATAAGGCTATAGAAGCCGAACGACAGGCCTCGGCGAATTTCCCGGTTAACCCGGAATTCCATGAACAACTTGCCCAAATCTATACCAACCTTGGATTTGAAGAACAGGCCAATCAAGAAACCAGTGTGGCGGCGGAACTGCGAAAACATTACAGGGAATACTGAACGGGAGAAGTCACATGAAGATACTCGTGATCCATGGGCCGAACCTCGATCTGCTGGGAAAGCGAGAACCGCAGATATATGGCGGCGCCAGCCTGAAACAAATCAACCGAAGAATCCGTGACCACGCCAAGTCGCTGGGCGTGACCGTCAGTTCGTTCCAATCGAATCACGAGGGCGAGATCGTTGATGAAATCGGTCGCGCCGCCGGAAAGTGTGAAGGGATAATTATCAACCCGGCCGCATTCACGCATACAAGCGTTGCGATACGCGACGCCATTGCGGCATCTGGCATTCCGACCGTCGAGGTTCATCTCTCGAACGTTCACGCGCGTGAAGAGTTCCGCCGACATTCCATGACCGCGCCCGTCTGCAAGGGCGTCATCGCCGGATTCGGCGCTCTGGGGTATTTGTTGGCCCTCGATGCGCTCGTACAAGGAGCGGAAAAGTGAGGGAGAGAGTCGAAGCGATCCAACAGAAACTGAAAGAGACGGGCGCCGACGCCTTCATCTGCTACAGCTATCCCAACTACCGCTATTTGTCAGGCTTTTCGGGTTCGCTGGCGGTTCTCATAATCTCGCGCGAACACTCTGCGATCCTCACCGATTTCCGCTATCGAACTCAGGTACATCAGGAAGTGAGCGACTTCGATTTCGTGGAAATCAAGGGGCCTGTCGAGGACGCAGTCGCCGCACAGGTCAAGGAGCATGGCATCGCGAAACTGGCCTTTGAGTCCGCCCACCTCACCTATCGGAATTATGCGCAACTGAAAAGCCTTGATTCTATCGAGATGGTTCCTACGAATAACTGGGTCGAGGACCTCAGGGCAATCAAGAACGAGGTGGAAATTGGTCTCATAGAAAAGGCCGCTTTGGTCGCGGACGCAGCCATGGAGCAGACCTTTCGTGAGATCACGCCGGGAATGACCGAGAAACAGGTTGCCGACCGGCTCAATGCCCTGCTTCGTTCCCTGGGCGGAAAGAAGGAGGCGTTTGACCTCATAGTCGCCTCCGGACCTCGCTCGGCAATGCCGCATGGCGCGGCCTCCGACCGCGTCATCCGGGCCGGAGAACCGATTGTCATAGATATAGGAGCGCAGTTCGAGGGCTACCACTCCGACTTGACAAGGACTGTGTGGATAGATAAAATTGAGAGGCCGCAGATACTTGAAATCTATGAGATCGTCGAAAATGCGCAGGCGTCCGCGATAGACGCAATCCGGCCAGACATGCCATGCGCCGATATTGATGCGGTGGCGCGAAACTTCATCTCCGAGCGGGGATATGGTGAGTTGTTCGGTCACGGTCTCGGGCATGGCGTGGGCTTGGAAGTGCACGAATCGCCCGTCATCTCGCGACTCGGAAAAGGCGGCGTCAAGCCCGGCATGGTGTTTACGGTTGAGCCGGGCATTTATATTGACGGAATCGGCGGGGTGCGAATTGAGGATATGGTTGTCGTGACTGACAATGGTTGCCGGCGATTGACCGGCTCCGCAAAACCGGCGGAGTTGAAATCCCAGGCGAAAGGGAAGGGGCCGTAATGCGATTTATCAAGACGACTGTCCTGATACTTTTTTCGACCGCGTTTTTTCTCCTCGCGATATGCCTGATTCTCGCTGGGATCATGTCGCTGAACCATGAGTTCACTTCCATGGTCATCCATTGGATAAACAAGATCAGCATGCCCCTCGCTTTCATCGCTGGCGGATTCCTGTCTTTTCTTGTCAGTCTGGTTCTGTATAGCCTCTCGGGGCAGCCTCCCGATTCCGCCGCGTCGTTCACGTTTGAAAGCGAGAAAGGGCCGATCAACATCTCCTTGCGGGCGATCGAGGATTATATCTCGAAATACTTTGCCGAGCGACCGGTCGTCAACAATATCCGCACGCGCGTCGCCACGACACGCGACCGGAAGAGCCTCCGCGTGCGCGCCTCGATCAGTGTGTGGTCCGAGCAAAACCTCAAGGCGGCCGGCGAAACCGTCCAGCGGGAGATTACCAACTGCCTGCAAGGCGGACTCGGCCTCAACAACATTGCGGACATCTTGATATCGGTCGATAAGATAATCGCAAGCAAGACGCCCAAGCCAAGGGACTCCGGCCATGAACACTTCTGAGATGTTTTCTTTCATGTAGTAGGAAAGTCGTATGCTTGCGAAGAGAATCATCCCCTGTCTTGATGTCAAAGATGGCCGCGTAGTCAAGGGAGTGAACTTCGTCGGCCTGCGCGACGCGGGCGACCCCGTCGAGATAGCAAAACGGTATGACTCCGAACAGGCGGACGAGCTTGTCTTTCTTGACATCACCGCCTCGTACGAGCGGCGCAGTATCATGCTGTCCGTCGTCAGGCGGACGGCGGAACAGGTCTTCATGCCCCTCACAGTCGGCGGAGGAATCCGGACAATTGAGGATATTCGCGAACTGCTCCGAGCGGGCGCCGACAAGATATCAATCAACACGGCGGCGGTGAACGACCCACAACTCGTCACACGGTCTTCGGAACGGTTCGGCAGCCAATGCATAGTGGTTGCCATAGATGCGAAGCGGACTCCCGAGGGAAGCTTTGAGGTATTCACGCACGGAGGGCGAACTCCGACCGGCATTGATGCTCTTCAGTGGGCCGAACGCGTGGACAAGCTTGGAGCCGGCGAAATCCTGCTTACAAGCATGGATTACGACGGGACGCAAAAGGGGTTTGACATCGAGTTGACCCGCGCCGTCTCCGAACGCGTGTCGATCCCCGTCATCGCCTCGGGTGGCGCCGGGACTCTCGAACATCTTTATGACGCCCTTGCGGAGGGAAAAGCCGACGCGGTCTTAGCCGCATCGATATTTCACTACCAGACCTATAGCGTGAAGGAAGCCAAGGAATACCTCAGGCAGCGCGGCGTCTGCGTGAGAGACGCAGTGCAAAAATGAAAATGCTCGACGACCTCAAATTCGACCGTGACGGACTTATGCCGGCCATCGTGCAGGAAAGCGACACCGGCGAGGTGTTGATGCTTGCCTACATGAACCGCGAGGCCCTCTCACTGACAATGCAAAGCGGCAGAACCTATTTCTACAGCCGGTCCCGCAAGAAGCTGTGGTGCAAGGGCGAAACATCGGGCAACAGCCAAACCGTTGAAGCAGTCTTTACCGATTGCGATTCCGACACCATCCTCGTCAAGGTCCGACAGAAGGGCGCCGCCTGCCACGAAGGCTACAGGACCTGTTTTCACAAAAAGGCCGCAGGTTCGAAATGGGAAATCGTAGGGTTGCGCATGTTCAACCCAGAAGACGTTTACGGAAGGAAAGAATAGGCGCATGTATACGCCCACATGGGAAGAGTTCAAGCAGAAATCTTCCGAGGGTAACCTGATCCCCGTCTACCGTCGGGTCCTTGCTGACCTGGAGACCCCCGTTTCGGCCTTCCTCAAGATCGATTCGGGAAGTCATTCGTTCCTTCTGGAAAGCGTCGAGGGCGGCGATAAGATCGCCCAGTATTCGTTCCTTGGGTCCAATCCCATGGTCATCTTTCAGGCTAAGGGCAACAACGTGACCATTACCGAGAACGGCCTGTCCACAAGTCTCAAAGCCGACGATCCGCTCTCCTCTCTCAAGGAACTGATGCAGCGATACAAACCAGTCCCGGTCGAGGGAATGCCTAGGTTCTTCGGAGGCGCCGTCGGCTACGTCGGATACGATGCTGCCCGATTCTTCGAGGAATTGCCCGACCTGAAGAATGATGACCTAGGACTGCCCGACATCTATTTCGTAATTACTGACAAAATTCTCATATTTGACCATGTAAACCATCATATTATGGCGGTCTGCAATGCAAGGGTGGATGGAAACCCGGAACGCGCCTATCGTGAGGCTACTCGCCACATAGACGAGATGGTGAGCGCCCTCCACAAGCCGCTCAACTATCCGAAGTACACCCCGCCCAAACCCCGACCGAAACTGGAACTGCTCTCAAATTTCACCCAGGAGGAATTCGAGGCCGTCGTGAGAGCGGGCAAAGAATACATCCGGGCCGGCGATATCTTTCAAGTGGTCCTGTCGCAAAGGTTCTCAACACGGGTGGGCGCTCCGCCGTTCGACATCTACCGCGCACTCCGTTCCGTCAACCCGTCACCATACATGTTCTATCTCAAATTCGGAAACCTGAAACTCATCGGCGCCTCGCCCGAATTACTGGTACGTGTGGAGGACGACGTCATAGACCTGCGCCCGATCGCGGGCACCCGTCCGCGCGCGTTGAAGGAATTCGACGACGCCGAACTTGAACGCGACCTGCTGTCGGACGAAAAGGAACGCGCCGAACATATCATGCTGGTTGACCTCGGCCGAAACGATGTCGGCCGTGTGGCCCGACTCGGTTCCGTCCAAGTCACGGAACTGATCGTCGTCGAGAAATATTCCCATGTGATGCACCTGGTCTCAAACGTGAGAGGAAGCCTGCGCCAGGAAAGCGACAGCTTCGACGTGCTCCGCGCCACCTTCCCGGCGGGCACGCTCACCGGCGCCCCGAAGATTCGCGCAATGCAAATCATAGAAGAACTCGAGCCGCATAAACGCGGACCTTACGGAGGCGCCATGGGATACTTCAGCTTCTCGGGCAACCTCGACACTTGCATCATTATTCGGACCCTGCTCATCAAGGACGATATGGCATATGTGCAGGCGGGCGCCGGCATCGTGGCCGATTCGGACCCGACAAGCGAGTATCATGAAACTCTCAACAAAGCCCTCGCGGTCGTCAGAGCCATAGAGATCGCCGAGGCGGGATTATGATTTCGGGGATGATTCGATGATAGTAATTATAGACAACTACGACTCGTTCACCTATAACCTCGTTCAGTATGTCGGCGTCAGCCGACCCGATTTCGTCGTCTATCGCAACGACAAGGTAAGCGTCGAGGAAATAGCGGCGCTGTCACCCGATCGCGTCATCATCTCGCCCGGCCCCGGCACCCCGCTCGACTCCGGCGTCTCGAATGACGTAATCCTCAACTTCGCCGACAAGATACCCATTCTCGGCGTGTGCCTCGGACATCAGTGCATGGGGCATGTCTATGGCGGCGATGTCGTCCGCGCCGACCGGCTGATGCACGGCAAGACGTCTATGATCTATCACGTCAAAAACGAACTGTTCCACGATGTGCCCAACCCCTTCGAGGCGACTCGATACCATTCGCTCATCGTGAAACGCGAAACCCTGCCCGACTGCCTCGAGATAACCGCCTACACCAAAGAGGGCGAGATAATGGGCCTCAAACACAAACACTATCCCCTCTACGGAGTCCAGTTCCATCCCGAGAGCATCCTCACACGCGACGGCCTGAAGATAATCAACAACTTCCTCAGTATCCAGAGCAAAGCCGCTCCGCTCCCATCACACCCGCGTGCGCACTGACCAGCGTCCAAGGAAAAACCCGAGAAGAAGCAGCACGAAGACAACCACGATCGCGACGATTCCCGCTATCTTAAGAGTATCGGGGCTTCTATACTTGGCAAGGGTTGCTTTCAGCTTGTCGCGCTCTTTCTGTGCGGTTTCGAGGCGTTCGTTGAGGCTCTTGTTGCTCTCTTCAAGGTTCTTCACCTGGTCCTGGAGCTTCTCTATCCTCTCGTAGCTTGCCGCCAGATCGCTCTCGTATTTCTGAAGCTTCTCGTTAGCGAGGCCGAGTTGCTTCTCAAGCTCGTTCACCCGCTCCCTGAGTCCTAGCAGGCTCTGCTCGCGCTGGATGCCGCCAGCCTCCGCCGCCGCAAGCTGCACGAATACCGATTTGGCCCATTCGAGATTCTGATAACCTTCAATATTCGCATTGTCGAAGACGCTCCTGTCGCTCTTGACCAGGATGATCCCTCGCCCGAAGAATGAAACCGCGCCAACCGGAGGGGTCGAACCGATACTGTACAACCCGTTGTCGGAATAGCAGTCCTCATCCCCGCGCACAACGGCGGCCGAATTCTGCGACAGCACAAGCGGCGGGCCTCCGTAGAATCCGATGCTCTGCACGCCTTCAAACGCGAATATGGGTTGAGGGAACTTTGTTAGCACAAATTTTCGCCCGTCCGAGCCTTCCATTGCCGACGAGGTGTCTATGAGAGTGCTCTTGTCCATCGAAATCCCGAATATCTCCGTCAGCGGATTCACGACCTTTGCGGTTCCTCCGTGAACGAACAAAGAGCCGCCCTTCTGCGCCACAAACCACACCAGCGCGGAGATCTCGTCCTCCTGCAGCGGCCTCTCCGGACTTGGATGAAGCACAATGATGTTATACGGCGCCAGCTTCTCGCGCGCGAGTTCGCCCACAGACATCGACGCCACCAACATCCCTTTGCCTCTCAATGCCTCCGCCAGCTTTAAGAAGCCCGTCGGGGCGTCGCTGAAAATGGTGTCACCCGGCGCCAGGGCCGCCTCGAAAAACAAAACCTTCTCCGACTCTGCGAATGCGGTGCCGAAAGCCATTGCCAATATGACCAGCACAAGTGCGAGCTTTTTCAAGATGGAGTCCCTCCTGATCTGACAGGGTTGTCGTGCTTTGTGCACGCCGTCAATGCGGACGCTTGACTATTCTATTTTGGCCCGCCGGGTTTGTCAATCTTCCTTGACAAAGGAATCACTGCTTTGATACATTTACATCGTGCCCGGATTACGAATGCCCTCTCCCGTCCTCCGGCGGTGAGAGAAAACGTGCAACCATAATAATGCAATCCGTTCCTGCCTTTGAAGCGTCAATGCCGGAAACGCGCGAGCGCATCTTGCGCGCCGCCACCGAACTATTCCGCATTCACGGCTTCCACAACACATCCCTCTCTGACATATTAAGAAAAGCCAAAACCACAAAAGGCGGATTCTATTTCCATTTCAAGAGCAAACAAGAACTTGGGTTCGCCGTCCTCGATCTGGCCAAGAATTTCTGGCATGAAAACGTCATCGCCGTCATCGCAAAACAACCCGATGTCAGAAGCCGAATCAGGCGCATGGTCGAGATCATGACCCAGATGCATAGCGGAGAGATCTTTCACGGATGCGCCCTCCTCGCCGTCCTTACCGCCGAAATGATGGAAACAGAGTCGGAGTTCGTCGCTCGACTAATAAACATAATCACTGAATGGCGAGACAGCATCGTCGAAATCCTGGAGCAGGGCAAGGCCGAGGGAATCTTCCGTATCGGAGTCGACTCCAACGCCATCGCCCTCATCCTCATCGGCTGCTGTCAAGGCGCTACCATGATGGGACACCTCGATCCCGAAAGGGTTGATTACAGTGCGCTTCTCCACGACCTCGAGCGATGGATTCTCGAGGGAGTCACATGATGGGGTCCGTGACGTTTTTTCGTTGTCCGAATTCTCAAATCCAATGATAGACGAGTCCGCATTTGTCCGGAGGTCTTTTACATGAACAGTAACAACATGCTGCTGGAACGCGACGGCTATGTCGCCACCATCACCATCAACCGGCCCGACCAGCGAAACGCCATGCAGTCCACAATGTGGCGATGGCTCGCCGACACGATGGAACGACTCAACGACGACAACGACGTCCGCTGCGTGGTCATCCGTGGGGCAGGGGAGAAAGCATTTGCCTCCGGCGCCGACATCTCCGAGTTTGAGGTCTGGACTAGCCCCGAAAAGGCCCGCGAATACGGCGCCCTCCTCGAATACGCCCTCCAGAGCATCGGCAAGCATCGGAACCCCGTCATCGCAATGGTGCAGGGATACGCCCTCGGCGCAGGCTGCGAACTCACGGTCGCATGCGACCTCCGGATTCTCGCCGACACCGCCAAGGTCGGCGTCCCATCCGCCAAACTCGGCGTCATGCTCAATTATGAAAACTACCAGCGACTGGTTGACCTCGTGGGCATCTCCACCGCCCGCGAGATATTTTTCATCGGACGCGCGCTCGATGCCCAGCGCGCCAAAGAGGTCGGCCTCGCCAATTACGTCGTGCCCAAGCCCGAACTCGAAAAGTTCACTTATGAAATCGCCCGCGAAATCTCCGAGAACGCGCCGCTGTCGGTCAGAGGAAGCAAGCGCGTGCTCCAGGCGTGTCTCGAACATGGAATGCTCAACCGCGACCGCCACCCCGACCAACTCGCACGACTCGACGAACTCAGCGCCGCGTGCTTCCTGAGCCAGGACATGCAGGAAGGCGTAACCGCGTTCTTCGGCCGGCGTAAGGCCGACTTCAAAGGTGTGTGACAGGAGCGGAAGAATCATGAACGTTACACAGCAATTGTGTGCACTGGTTGAAAAGACCGGCTTTAACGACCTCCCCGCCGACGCCCTCGCCGAGGCCAAGCTCTGCCTGCTCGATTGGCTGGGAGTAACCATCGGCGGCGCACACGAACCGCTCACCAAGATACTCATCGAGGTCACAGGCCGCCTCGGCGGCAACGAGCAGGCAAGCATCATCTGTCATAAGGACAGAACTTCAATGCTTAACGCCGCCCTCATCAACGGCTCGGCCTCTCACGCGCTCGACTTCGACGACGTCCACTTCCAGATGATGGGGCATCCGACTGTTCCGGTCATGCCCGCGCTCCTCGCGCTTGCCGAACATCGCGGCTCCAGCGGCCGCGATTTCCTCACCGCCTTCATTCTCGGCTTCGAGGCCGAATGCCGCATCGGCTCCTCCGTATTGCCCTTCCATTACCAACAAGGATGGCACGCCACCTCCACGCTCGGCCGATTCGGCGCCGCCGTCGCCTGCGCAAAACTGCTCGGACTCGATGCAAGCCGAATGAACCACGCCGTCGGCCTCGCGGGCACTCAGGCCGCCGGTCTCAAGCAGGTCTTCGGAACGATGGCCAAACCCTTCCATGCCGGAAAGGCCGCCGCCGACGGCCTGCTCGCCGCTCTGCTCGCCGAACGCGGCTTCACCTGTTCCGACGACATCCTCGCCGGCGAGATGGGCTTCTGCAAGGTCCTCTCGCCCGAATCAAATCCCGACATGGTCACACAGGGTTTCGGCGAAAACTTCACGATAACCAACGTCATATTCAAACGCCACGCCTCGTGCTTCGAGACGCATCCCACAATTGACGCCGCGCTTGGCCTCCGCAAGGACATCAAGCTCGATGAAATCGAGGAGGTCTGCGTCAAAGCGATGCCCGTCGCCCTTGAGATAGCGGGCAAGCCCGAGCCGCACACCGGCCTCGAAGGCAAATTCAGCCTCGCATACTGCGCCGCGCTCGCGCTCGCCGTCGGCGAAACCGGCGAGGACCGCTTCACCGACGCTAACGTGCTCAGCGAGCGCCTTGTGAACGTCCGAAAGAAAATCAAAGTGCTCGCTGACGAAGACCTCGGCCTCACCCAGGCCGAAATCACCATCCGCACTCGCGACGGCCGCGAGCTCAAGCGACGCGCCGACACCCTCGATCTCGGCCTCGACAAGCAGAAGCGCAACGCCGACCTCGTCCGAAAATTCCGCTCCTTCTCGGACCGCTTCTTGCCACCTGGCCGGACCGACTCGATCCTCCAATTCATCGAGGACTTGGAAATCAAGAAAGATATGGCCGAACTCCTTAGCGTAATAGGGGTCAGACCTTGACATTTGACAAATGCGATGCGTTGTTCTCGTTTCTGATATGTCAAAGCAGGGCCTCTTTGTCAAATGTCAAGCGCTGTCCCCCTCACACATCAACACGGCTTCATGGGGGTACATAGATGATCCTTCAAGGTGTGCGAATTCTCGACCTCTCGCGTATGCTCGCCGGCCCCTACGGCTCCATGCTCCTCGGCGACCTCGGCGCCGAAGTCATCAAGATCGAAGAGCCGGGCGGCGGCGACCTCACGCGAACCACCTCGACCGAAGCCGCTCTGCGCGGCATCAGCGCCTACTTCCTCAGCATCAATCGCAGCAAGAAGAGCGTCACGCTCAACCTCAAGACCGAAAAAGGGCGCTTCCTCTTCTACGAACTCGTGAAGAAGGCCGATGTCGTGTACGACAATTTCCGCCCGTCCGCCCTTGAAAGACTCAAGTGCACCTACGAGATACTCTCGCAGCACAACCCGAGAATCATCTGCTGCTCGGTTTCCGCATTCGGACATGACGGCCCCTATCGCGACTTGCCCGCATACGATATCATCCTGCAGGCAATGGGCGGAACCATGAGCCTCACCGGCCCCGAGGGCGGCGACCCCTTCCTTATGGGTGTCCCGATGGGCGACCTCGCAGGCGGCATGTTCGGCGCGATGGCAATCGCCGCCGCGCTCTACCATCGCGAAAAAACCGGCTGCGGCCAAAAGCTCGACATCAGCCTGCTCGACAGCCAGATATCACTCCTCATGTATCTCGCGCAAACATACATCGCCACGGGACAACCGCCCGCCGCGCGCGGCGCGATGCATCCGCTCATTGCTCCCTTCCGTTCCTTCCGCACGAAGGACGGTCACATCGCCGTCGTCGCCTTCCAGGACAAGCACTTTGAGACCTTCTGCAAAATCATCGAACGCGAAGACCTGCTCGCCGACGAACGCTTCAACAGCCTCATCGCCCGCGCTTTGAACAAGCTCGACCTGTATGCTATACTTGACCAGATATTCCCGAACAAGACGACCGCCGAATGGCTTGCGCCGCTGCGCGAGGCGGAAATCCCGTCGGGGCCGGTCAACAACGTCCGCGATGCCCTCAACGACCCACAGGTTCGGCATCGCAAGATGGTCGTTGAGATCGACCACCCCGAAATCGGCACATACGAAGCCATCGGGAATCCCGTAAAATCGTCAATCATGGACGACGGCCGCTTCGCGCCGCCGCCCACACTCGGCCAGCATACCGACGAGGTGCTCTCCTCGATGCTCGGTCTGTCCGCCGAGGAAATAAATGCGCTGCGCGCCGATGGCGTCATCTGAAAACAGAGACTCATAATGACTTCGCAAAACTTCGTGTCCTTTATGGACAAGTCCCTTAACCCGAAACCCGAAACTATTGGTTTGCAGGAGGTCATCCCATATGCCTGACAAAAAAATCCGCGTGCTCATCGCAAAACCCGGTCTCGACGGACACGACCGCGGCGCCAAGGTCATCGCTCGCGCGCTCCGCGACGCCGGCATGGAAGTTATCTATACCGGACTCCGCCAGACGCCCGAGCAGATTGTCGCCGCCGCACTGCAGGAGGACGTCGATGTCATCGGACTCAGCGTCCTCTCGGGCGCGCACATGAGCCTCACCCAAAAGATCATCCAGAAACTCAAGGAGCAGAACGCGGCCGACAAGCTCGTCCTCGTCGGCGGCACCATCCTCGCAAAAGATGTCCCGAAACTCAAACAGATGGGCGTCGCAGAGGTCTTCCCAACAGGCAGCCGCCTCGACGAACCCATCAACTTCATAAAGAAAAAAGTCGGCTCCGCCGCATGATTTGTGCTTTGCAATTGCGTAGGGGCACGGCGCGCCGTGCCCTTCGCGCTCTTCGAGGACAACCTCTTCAACCCAAAACTCGAAACCCAAGAACCTGCGGCTCCGCCGCACATAAGGAAATCAACCAATGCAGGGCATCTCCAAACATGATATCGACACCCCCGCGCTCATCATCGATCTCAACAAAATGGAACGCAACATTAAGAAACTCGCCGACTTCTTCGCCAAACAACCATCCAACGTGCGCCCGCACATCAAAACCCACAAATGCCCTGTCCTCGCGCACAAACAAATCCAGGCCGGCGCCCACGGCATCACCTGCGCCAAGCTCGGCGAGGCCGAAATCATGGCCCAGGCCGGCGTCCGCGACATACTCATCGCAAACCAGATAGTTGACGAACAGAAAATCCGACGCCTCGCCAACCTCGCCCGCCATTGCGATCTCATGGTCGCCGTCGAATGCGCCGAAAACGCCGCCGCCCTGTCAGTCGCCGCCACCGACGCAGGCTCCACCATCCGAGTCCTCATCGAGGTCGACGTCGGAATGCACCGCTGTGGAGTGCGCGGCCCCGACGAGGCGCTCCTCCTCGCGCAACTCATCGTCAAGAGCCCGGGCCTCCAGTTCGAGGGCATCATGGGCTACGAAGGCCACGCCGTCATGATCCCCGACTTCAAGGACCGCCAGAAGGCCTGCCTCGACTCCATGAAGGTGCTCCTCGGCGTCAAGGACAAGCTCGCCAAAAAAAAGATAGATTGCCGCATCGTCAGCGCGGGCGGAACGGGAACCTACAACATCGCCGGCGCCTACCCCGGCGTCACCGAAGTCCAGGCCGGCTCATACATCGTCATGGACACCAAATACCGCAGCGTGCTCGACGACTTCGAGTGCGCGCTCACGCTCCTCACCACCGTCATCAGCCGCCCCGACCAGGAGACCGCCATCCTCGACGCAGGCATGAAAGCCATGACCTTCGAGTTCGGAATGCCCGAACCCATCAACCTCCCCGGCGCCAGCCTCGCCTTCCTCTCCGAAGAACACGGACACCTCTACCTCGAAGACGCCGACCCCGAAGTCGGCCAGAAAATCGAACTCATCCCCAGCCACTGCTGCACCACCATCAACCTGCACGACCGCTTCTACGCCGTCCGCGGCGACCGCCTCGAAGCCGTCTGGCCCATCGCCGC
>CAZEBC010000043.1:0-23890 GCA_964510165.1 uncultured bacterium | reverse complement strand
GCACAGCCGATAGACTCGCACGCCGTCCTCGTCCGCCTTCACCACTTTGCGAATTCTGTCCCTCATTTCCTGCATCTTCGCGTCATCGAGGATGCACTCAAACACGCTGTACTGTATTCTCTGGCCGAAGTCAAGCAGCGTGTCGGACAACCGAGTCCGTCTGCGGTCATCGGGTATGTCGTAGGAAACCACAACGAACATGCTCATGTGAACCTGAAGGGCGCGTACTGCGAACCTTCCCTTATTGCTTTGGCCATTGCCTCGGCTTGCGCGCGCAGCGCCTTGCGGAATGAGTTGCCGGCCTCATGGGTGATGCCTGCCTGCGGCTCGTTCATCCAGCGCTCGTAGTGTGCGAAGAACGTCTTCATGCCCTCGCGGGTGAGCCTCACCCCTTTCTCACCCAAGTCCTGAAACTGCTGAGGCGTCAGCATCCTCTTGTTTATCATATAGAGGGTGAACCGGTCAATCACGGGCGCTCGAAATTCCTCCAACACGTCGAGCGCAAGGCTCGGCCGCCCATATTCCACCTGATGAAGGAACCCAAGGTAGGGGTCAAGCCCGATGGCGTCCAGAAGCGATTGCAGCTCGTTTGCGAGGAGGACGTAGCCGAAAGAGAGCAGCGCGTTCACCGGGTCGGTCGGCGGACGCCGTACCCGGCCGGGAAACGCGAATTCTGCAAGCATCATATGTCTCATAGCCGAATAATAGAGTTTGGCGGCTGTGCCCTCGACGCCGAGGAGCGAGCTGATCGGCGTCTGATCAGATATGCCTTCAGACAGGTCGCCGATTTCCGCCGCCGCAACGCTCACGCGCTCGTCCGGATGATTGTGCGCGAAACGTCGGAGCACCGCGGCAGAATTGAGCAATTTGGCCCGTAAGATGGCCGCCGCGCTGCGGCGCGCGAACGCCTCATCTTCGCTCAGGCGGAACTGGGCCTGCCGAAGCAGAATGTTCTTGTTCTTGATCGGCGTAAGCTGCCCGCGCAGGTAGCCGTCCTCAGTCAGCAGGGCCATCTCGATTTCATGTTCGAACAGTTCGCACAGTGCCTGCGTGGTGAACTGCACATTGCCGAAGATGAGCACAGTCTCGATCTTGTTGCATGGCACGACCAGGAGCGTCCGGCCCTCTTTTTCGACAATGAGCCGGTCGCCGCTCTTTCGGAGCACCGCTCCCTGTTCGGTCAGGTACAGGTTGGCCATCTCAGCCGCTCCACTTTTCCTCCGGCGGCATTTTCATCGGAACCGAGAAAGCGTAAGCGTAGTGCGTCACCTCAGGATGCGATGGCGACAGCCCCCCGACCATGCCGCCGTAAAACTCGCGCGGACAGCCGCTCGCCCTGAAGCATGAGCCGGCGCGAAGCATCAAGAGAGGCGTCTTGAACGGGTTCTCGCTCCGTGCCAGGTGTGCGCCCAGCTTGCCGTATTTGACCAGCGTCCTGTAATAGCCGTCGGTCGGGTCGGACGCAGCGGGCACGAAATTGGAGAGCGACACAAACCCGTTGGAGTCTGCCGGAGGGTTGAAACCATCGAAAGGCTCGACCGAGAGCACGCGGAACGCGCCTTTGCCGACGCTTGCCCGCTTGCCGTAACCGCGCTCCGCGGTCATCTGGAGCAACTCCCTGAGCCTGTTGATATCGAGTCCGTCCGCCGTCTTCGCATAGAATGTGATAGGTTGCTTCATCTCGGCCGGGAACAACTCGTCGTGCGCGTAGAGGCCGCCCTCCTCGGGGGTCGTTCCGGTGAGCCGGTTGATGGTGTTGTGCATGGTCGTCGCTGAAACGGCGGTCTCCTCGCGCGCGGGAACATCGAACGGTTGCCCGCGCAGGATGCGATTGAATATCTCCAGCGGAACATATTCGGTTTGTTTGAGCGCTTTGGCCCGCTCAAACCGCTTCACTGGCTCGACGCCGCTTTCTTCGATCAAGCCCGCCGACAGCGGCAGCGGGAGCATCTCGCCCGGAAAGCCGTCGGAGAGGAGAAACGGCGGCTCGCCTTCTTTAAAGGGTTTCAGGAACTCGGCGAGCGCCTCGTCGCCGTCGGCGTAGGCCACCGTCCAGCACAAATGCCCGAACAGCGTATCCGCCTGCCACGGCGTGATGAAGCTTGTGAGGGGCTCTATCTTTACTGCGTAGGTTTTCATGTGGAGCCTCAAAGCGTGAACGGTTCGCCGTTCAATTTCAGGTCCTCGAACACCACCTTGCCCGAGCCCCGGCTGCCGTACCCGCCAAGATACGTCTCCTGCACCAGCCTTAACCCATCCTTCACAAACTCCACCATCTCGGTTTCCTTGTCGCCGGACAGAATCTGGAGGGTTATCTCGAAATCAAATTTCGCTCCCGCGGGAACGCGCTCCTGTGTGCGAGGATGTTCGGCGGCGCCGGTCTTTCGATTGATGATGTTCTCGGTCTTTTGCTCGATGTAGGACACACCTTTCTCCTCAACCAACGCGTTGTATTCTTTTCTGGTGTGATCTGAGAGGAAGGCGTCTCGCACAAGTATGCGCGTCGGACCGAGGTCGTGTTTTGACCTCTTATGAGGCCCAAAAATGAGACACACTTTACAGTCTTGCCGGGCACAGCCGCATGGTTTTCCATTTCCCTGAATCTTGGCGTGTTTGAACTCAAGCGCCGACCTCATCTTGCCCTTCAGTGAGGAGCCGGGTATGTATGGCTCTCGGGTGATCGGATGCTTGATTATAGGGTTGTCAACGCCTCCGATCTCCATTTGTTCCACCGAACCGCCGATATGCAGGCCGGTCTTGCACGTGACACAACCCGTAAACTTGTTGAACTTTTGCAACTGCATGATGTCCACCTCCGCTCACTGTCTGGGGAACCTGTAGCTGAAATTGGCGACAACCGCCTGAAAATGCTCGATGAAACCTTTCTCAAAACTTTTCTTATCGTTAACCAGGTCCACGTTCTTTTCGATGAACCCAAGGAACTCCCTTGGTATCTTTTTCTTTCCCTGCGCATCGCGAGCGAATGCCTTCAGTCTCTTGATGTCGCTTCGGACCGCGTCGAAATCCTGGAGCATTCCCAGCCTGTTTTGAATGGCTTTTGCATCATTGAAAAAACGCCGGAGTTGGTGGGTAGTCAGTGTGGGCTGCGATTCGCCGATGGCCAGCGCCACTTCTTCGGCTACCTTGTCAAGCAAGTCCTCCCTCAGGTGTCCCCTCTCGTTGAAATACCCATCCTTCAGATATCCGTCCGGCAGGCGCGGCGGCGGACCTTCTCGGCCTCGGTCTCCACCCCCTCCGTGGCGATGGCCGCGGTCCCGCGTACGGTCCGGCCCGTGTCCCGGATTTCCCGGCGGGTTCACACCCACTTTCCTGAAGGCGTCGCGGATGTCATCTGGTGTCATGCTGTCCTCCTCTTCTGTTGGCATTCAGAGCATAGCTCGCACTAAACCGAAGATGCTGAAGGTTCGGCGAAGCAAGGTCCTTCAATGTCTCGGCCCACAGCCTGACCTCGCGCTGGGCCGGCCGGCTCAGGTTGCGCGCAATATCATACTTGAGCATCGGCAGGAATCGCAGGTACTCAGAGTCGTGCGTCTCCTTATAACGGCGATGGAATGTTGAATAGCGGAGCAGCCGATGACCGAATGACACCGGGACGACGCCGCCCCGCATCCACTCGGCAAGCTGCCTGGCCTGGCCCAGAATGGCGGGAACCTGCCCCCACTCCATCGTAGCGCCGAAAACGGTAAGGCGGTTGCGGCCCGCATTCTTCGACTCGTCCAGCAGATGATCGGCCTGGCGAGTGGCGGAGAACACCGGCGTGTGCGGGTTCGCCAGCGCAATGCCCGCCGAGAGTGTGATATTCGGGTTCCCGCATACATACCGATTGAATTCGCGGTTGAGAGCGGCGGCGAAGTCAATCACGTGGTCCCAGGGGCCGATGATGAGTAGGTCGTCGCCGCCGGAATACACGGTGTACAGATATGGGAAGCGCTCGCGCAGTTCAGCCTGCAGCCAGCCGGAGAAGAAGTTCTCCAGCATGCGGCTGAGCGTCAGGACACGGGAGAGCGTATAGGGACTACGTTCTCCATCAGCCTCGTCGGTCACGGCGGCATCGGGCTTGAGCCCGAACGCAAACAGCTTCCCCATGTTGTCTACGTCGGCCTTGAGGTATGCGAGCGCCTTGCGGCCCGTGGCTTTCGCGGCGATGCACTGAAAGAAGATGGGCTGACCCGCACTCAGTTGCTCCTTGCTGTGACAGTGCTTTGCGACTCCGCATTCTATGCACTCGTTCTCTTTGGCGACCGGGACATAGTTTGCCAATTGTTCCGTAATAAACGGCATGTGGCCGCATTCTGTGCATTCGGCCGGATGCAAGCTTGCAACCATTCGCGGCTTGCCCGATATCTCCTCTGCTTTTCGATGGAGTCCGCAAAAACGGTTCAACTGTTCAAATGCGTCGGGACGCTTCTCGGAGAAATAGCTGAGATACCGCGCACGTGGCAGCTTCGTTCCAATGTCTTTATCGCTGAAACATCCCTCGCACTCGATCCGGCCTTCTTCGCGTTTCCGCCCCGGAACCTTGCGGCAGACCTCGCAGAGCTTCTCATCCTGCCCGGGTTGCGCATGGAGCATCGGGAACAGGTCGGCTTTCCAACCGACCTCGTTTGCCAACACACTCTGAAATGGCCGCAGCTTTGAGGCCGCAAGCGCGTTGGTTGCTTCGCGCAGAATCGCATCGAAACCGGCGAAGCTTTTCCCGGATACCGGCACACGCGCCAGATGCAGCTTTATCTCGCCATTGGTTTCCCGGTAACACCACTCGTCGAATTCGTCCGCCAGTTTTTGAAGCATCGCCCCGGCTTCGGCAAGTTTCGGCAAGAGAATATAGAACTTGCCGCCCGCCGACATCAGAATATTTGACACGGGCAACTCAAAACGCTGGATTATCCTGTGCGCGGCGATATCCGAGACAAGGCCCACACGGAACGAGCGGGCGCGCAGCCGCTTGGCCGCCGCGCCCACGCCGACATGCGCGATGTCGAAAATGAAATTCTGGATTCCGGCCACGTCACCGACGACCAGAAGAAATTTTTCCGCAGTGTCGTTCTTGATGGACTGAACATCGAGATTGTCCGAATGGAATTGATACAGACACGCGGCGATCGCGCTCGTCACCTTGAGATGGTCAAACAATGAGATGTCAGGTACCTCTTCCTGCGTGTTGCTCGGAACGCACCAGAGGTAGCGGTTGAACAGCGAAAGAACGTGCGAATAGAGGACGTCAAAATCGGTGGACTCAAGCGATGTCGTCAGTCTCTTGAATTCCGCCCCGAATTCGAGAAGATGCGAATCCATCTCCCCGGCCTCGAACGCCTCGAATTGCTGCGGGAAAGCCCGCTCGGGCGCGAGCGTGCCGGCCCTGTACCGCATGGGCTTCGGGGGATCGCGATCTGTGAATATCTTCAGTCGGCCAAACACCGAGACAAGCGGAGTCGAGCGGAAATCCTGATGCGACGGAGACGTCTCGCCGCGTTCGCTCGAGGCATAATTGTCCGCCCGGCTCACAATGTACGCCAACGCCTTCAGTTCATCGGGCGCCTTGTCGGCGCGGGTGTGGTCCGGAAAACGCAAACTCTCGTGGTGGCGTTGCGTCAACGCAAGGAGCTTCTCAAAATCGACGCAGCCCGAGAAAAATTCCCGAAATCCCGATACGAACCGGCCCGAAACCTCCGGATGCGTTCCGCGAATGTCTAGGTCGCGCGAGCCGCGCTGCAAGAACTTGCCAATGTCGTGCAAGAGCGCAGCAAGGATGACTGTATGGTATTCAACCCGATTCATCTCGCCCTCTCCTGGTTGTCCGAACAGCCGACTATTCCGTCGAGATGGAATACTTTCCCAATCCGAAGGAGGCGCCTTTACCGATGTGAAGCAACTCGCCCAGCTTTATGAGCGGCCAGAACTCCTGCCATGGGCCTTCATACGAGGCGCTCCCGATGAAGCCGCCCATTTTCATTGCGGTTCTTTGACGATTCGAATATCGCTGCCAGTCGTGCCAGCAAATATCGTATTTCGCGAGCGTCACCTGGCGGGAACGCTCGACAAGCAAGCTGTAGTCGAGGTCGAGGCTCATCCCGCAATGAAAGTAGGATATCGCGGAGATTCGCCTCAGCAGCGTTCTGATCAGGATGTGGAATTCCGGACGAGACGATAGGTGTCCTTCGAACATTACTCTGGTAGGCGTCTCGAACGCAAGCGAAATTCGGCTTGCAGATGTCGGACCAGGAAGGGCGCTTATGGACAGGGGAGGGGGACACTCGTGTATCGTTGTGGATGAATGATGATAGATGGGAGCGATCGGCTGATTATCCGCGCATTCCACACTCTGCAAGCTATATTTGCCACGCCCCCTCCCGAGTCCGATCTCGCCCATCTCCCTAAACGCGAGAACGAAATAGGGAAGGTATTCGCGCGCGCGACCAATGAGTATGAGCGTTACCCCGATCTTGCTTCCGGAGGCAAATGTCTCCCTGTGGGTGGCGGGCGGTTCAATGACAAACGGGTGCGGGACTGCAGGATAGAGCCGCATCATCTCGCTGTCTTCGGGCGGGCTGGTTTCAAAGACATATGAGTGGATGCAGGCTTGGGAAAATTCGCAACCGGCGCAGTTTGTCTCAGGCTTCGAGCAGCATATTGATTTAAATGCCCACCCGAATGCTCCGCGGAGAGTGGAACCCTTGAAGCGAGGAAGCCTCAACGGCTCCCTTGCTTCCAACAGGAAGCCGAACCTGTTGATTGTGACGTTCTTCAGTAACTCGGCCAGTGTGTCGGTGGGTTGGCGCATGCCCCCTCCCATAGGGACAAGAACTTTTCAGATTATACCAGAACCTCGCTCTCAAGTGAAAACCTTTTTGGAGGCTCCCATTATTTCCTGATTTCATACACAGTCGCGCCGGTCGCGGTAAACAAGGGCACACAGTATTCCTTCAGGAATCTGTTGAATATCTCGAAATCGTTTCTGAACCTGGCCGCGTCTTCCGCCGAGACGGTATGGGGCGGGAACCTGCCGAAAAACGCCTCGTTGAAGAACACGTGTGTGATTCCCATGTCGCGGAGCAATGCGTGGAAGGCCTCGGGACTGCCGCTCTTGTGTACAAGCTCGATCATGGTGGGCGCCTCGATCACGCTGTCTCCCGTCCTGTTCCGCTCGCAGAAAAAGCCGCGATTGTCCCAAAAGAACATCACATGCGCGTCGGGAGGCAACTCCTCGTTTATATATCTGAACGCCGAGTAGTTGATGACCTTTCGAGCGAGAAATTCATCGCGCGTCTGGCCTCCCCACACAGACCCGCCGAATTCCGTAAGAACGCGCGGCGGGTAGAAATAGATGAAAGAGAACCACACCAGTCCGCAGACCAGGATGACGCCAGTCCTGTAAATGTTGGCGGCTCGCGGGGAAAGTCGCCGCGCTGCCTGTTTCAATTCCAGAATCACGTGCGCCGTGATGAGGCTCGCCAAGGGGAATATGGGCATCATATAGCGCGTGATGTGAGTGGACGCAGACCAGGTCAGGAAATAGACAATGCACACGAGTGCGGCCCACCTGACGAGGGGCGGCTTCGAGCGCACGAATGCGAGCGCAGGCAGAAAGACCAGCCACAACGGCGTGATGATCGTGTCGAAGTTCTCAAACCCTGTATCACCAAAGATCGTGATGTTCCACGGCAGCAGGAGCATGTTCCGCCAACCGTGTCCCATCCCGTGCGAGTCCACATACGCGAGCATCCGCTCCATCTGGGCGGGCATTAGCCATCTGCCTCCAAAGACGTTGTACATGACCGGATAGACCGGGTTGCCGGTAATCAGATAATTCTTGACAAGATAAGGTGAAACGAATGCGGCAACGATTGCGCCGAACAGCGCTAACTTCTTGACGACAGAAGCGGCGGAGCGGCTTGAAAGGTATTCCGCGGCGGTTATTGTGATGGCCAGCGAGATTAGGCCGTAAAACGCGGTATATTTCATTCCCGCAAAAATTCCCGCGCACATGCACGCCAGCACAAACCGTCGGCCGCTCTCGACCTGTTTCCATTTCCACAGGCAATACAGCGCGAGCAGGAAATAAAAAGTCATCGCTATGTCGCCGTATGAGATCGGCATCTCTCCGATGACCGAAGGATTGAAGAAGAAGATGAAGGTGGTCAGCGCCGCCGTCGTCGTCCCGAAATTACCCCGTGCGAACCAGTAGATGAAGGCCAGCGTCGCAAGCCCGAACGTGAAATGAAGGAGGTTTGCCAGCATGAAATCATCGAGCAGCAGCGCGACAGTATAGAGCATCTCCAGGTTCAAGACGGTATTGGAGAACAGATCGTAGGGGATGGGAACGATCCTGTGGGCGTGGGCGTATACGCGCGGAACATTCAGGTGGTAGACCATGGCATCATGAGTGATGCTGGGCGCGAGCGCCATCACGAGCAGGAGGGCGAGCATGATTCCGACCACTGCCATACCGGCTGTCACGAGCCGGTTTCGGCATGCGTCGGAAGGCGCAAGCAGCGCCCTGATATCGCTGCTCAATCCTCTTAATTCCCGCCATCCCGCTGGGATCGCGAGGATGATGACAAGGCTCCACATCGTCAGAGGATAGAGCGCCCCGATAATCCCCAGCGCCAGAGTCAGGTACATGACCGCTCCCCATCCGAGTCCCAGCGCAACAAGCAGGTCGAGGCCTCTATCCCATCTTTCAACTGTCTCCGAATGCTTCACACCCGCGAAGGCCATGATTCGCCGTCCCGTGAGGATTGCTGCTACGGCAAGCAGCGACACCATGGCGATGCGCTTAAGGACAAGAAGGACTTTGAAGGGATCAGACGGGAGTGGGGGGGGCTGGTATCTGAGCGCGAGCCGGTAGAACTCCAGAAGTCCGAGGGGATGGTGTTGATAGAATCGGACAAGCACAAGGGCACACCATAGGACCAAACCGCTCACGAGCGCGTAATGAAGGACCTTCCGGGAGGTATTCCCGGCAATTTGAGGCGGGTTGCTCAAGTCGCTAACAAAAGGTTCCTCCGACAAGGCGCCAGACCGAAGCCAGAGCTAGCGATTTCCAGGCAGTCCTTCAACTGACGGTCCGGGATAGAATTTCTTGAAAATATCGCTGTTGCTGAGGATGCCGACCACTTGTTTGCCATCGTACACGGGGACACGTCGAATATTACAGCGTTTCATGAGCCTGACGCATGCCAGCACGGTCATCGTTGGAGGAACCATAATGGCCGGTATAGTCATCACGTCCGCAACCAACGCGTGACGCACGCCCGGCTCGGGATCAATCAGCTTGTTGATGAGGTCTTTCCGCGTCACGATGCCGTATCCGTCTCCCTTATTTGAACTGTCCACCAATAGGCTGGAGACCCCGAATTCCTTCATCTTTCTGACAGCATCGAGCAGGGAAAGGTCTTCCCTGATGAACTTCACTTCGGGGTTCATCAAGTCGCGGACAAGCGTCTTGCGCATTCTGTCAAGCACGTCACTTTCCTCCCCGGGTACTTACTTCTTGAAAGCCCTACTTATACTGAAGGGATTCTAGCACGTTTCAACGAGAGAATTCAACAGCGTACACCCGCCTTACAGTCTCCCGTATTTCTCATACACTTCGCGGAGCGTCTTGCCCTTTCGCAGTTCCTCGCGCGAGCGACGCTCGGCCAGGACTACCTGTTCCGCGTGTTCGACCACTTCAGCCAGGTTCACGGATTTCGGGATGACGAGCACCCCGTCGGTGTCTGCCATGATGATATCATCCGGATACACGGCGACGCCGCCGCACGTGATAGGCTCGTTGATTGCCACCAGCTTGGCGCGGCCAATCGAGTCGGTCGGAATGCTGGCCTTGGCCCAAACCGGGAAACCGATTTCCTTGATGCGGGGGATATCGCGAATGGGACCGTCGACGACCGCTCCGCGTGCCCCTCCATAATACTTGGTGGTAGTCGCCATGAGTTCCCCGTATGCGCCGGCGCCCCAGAATCCATTGGTATCCACCGCGATCACCTGCCCCGGCTCAAGCGCGCCGCAGAAGGCGTCGAGGAGACCGACCAGGAACGAAGGGTCCATGTCCTTCAGTAATACCACCTCTTCAGCTTTATCCTCTGCCATCGTGAAGGCCGGGCCGGCGACCACCGTGTCGGGAATGATCGGTGCGAATCCCGCCGCCATAGCGCAATTCCGATATCCCATGTCATCCAGCACATCAGAGACTGCCGGGGTATACAGTTTCTCCAAACGACCGCACAACTCCAGGACGGAATCCCTCGATATTGAAGACATGTCGAACTCCCTTCCGCTCGGAAACGGGCCATTATGCTGTGACACCCTATTAAATCTTGTCCCGAGCGTTTGTGTCAAGCGCGCGTTTATGCGCCGGCGCGCATCACCCATGTTGCAGCCCTCCTGGCGCGCGGCTCGTGCGACTCATGGGCGGCTTCTTTGACGCGAGTTTGCGCTCATGTTATAATCCCAAACCGAGATGGATGAATGCGGCGCAATCCCCAACCATGAGGGCCGAGGCGGGATCAGAATACTTCTGGTGGTCCTTCTGCCCGGGCTTCTGTATGTGAACACCCTCTGGAATTCTTTCCAGTATGATGACACCTTCCTCATTCTGAATAATCATTACGTGCACAGCCTGTCCAACGCGTGGCGCTTCTTCGTTTCCGCCGACCTTATCAGCGCCGTCTCGCTCAGCGGGTATCGGCCGATCACCATGACAACGTTCGCGTTGAACTATTTGCTCGGGAGCGACGACGCCGTTGGGTATCATGCTCTCAATGTGGTGATCCATGTCATCAACACGTTGCTCGTCTATGCCTGTTCGCTCATGATAATGGGGAGCCTTGGGGTCTCGCGGCGGAAGGATGCCGCTCTTGTCTGCGCGCTTCTGTTCGCAGCGCATCCGATCAACACGCAGCCGGTGAACTACATCTCGGGCCGGTCCACGCTGTTCGTCGGCGGTTTCTCGCTGTTTTCGCTCATGCTGTACCTCAGGAGAGAGCGGGCGGGGAGCGCTTTTAGGCGACATGGCCTTCTCGCGGGTTCGCTCGTGGCATACGCATGTGCCTTGTTGTCGAAAGAGGAAGCGGTCGCCCTCCCAGGGTTGTTGGCTCTGTATGAGGTTTGCCGGACTCGTTTCAGGATTGACAAGCCATTCTTGAGGCACGCGGCGGTTTCAATTCTTCCTTTCGCGGTTGTCACCCTTGCGTTTCTCCTTCTCGTGGTCAAGGTGCTTGGCCTTATCGGCGATACGCCCCAGGCGCGAGACACGACCGAAAACCTTCTGACACAGGCGAAGGCGTTCTTCGTTTACCTGAGGTTGCTGGTATTTCCGGCGGGGCTCAGCATAGACCATGTGTTGCCTGCCGCGCGGTCGCTGTTCGAGCCGGCCGCACTCGGCTCGGTCTGCGCGCTATTTGTCATGTTGATTGGCTCGTTATTCCTGGTTCGATTTGCGCCAATCGTCCCGTTCGGTATTTGGTGGTTCACGCTCTCGCTTGTTCCAACGTCCACTCTTGTCGCGCTCAAGCTCGTGATGAATGAGCAAAGGATGTACCTCTCCGCGCTGGGCATGATGCTCATCGCGGGAGCGGCGGCGGGCGTCGGCCTGAAGCGCGCGCAGGAAGCCGGCAAGCTCAACGCGGCGCACGCGGGGCTGGCCGCCGTTTTCCTGGTTTTTGGTCTATTGACCGTCCAAAGGAATACCGAGTGGAGGACTCCTCTGACATTATGGGAAAGCGCTCTCAGGAGATATCCGGACAGCGCGCGCGCGAACACTCAGGTCGCCGTCATGTATCTCGACATGGGCAGGCCGGAGCAGTCAATGGCGCTCGCGAAGAAGGCGGTGGCGCTTGCTCCGGATGTAGTCGAGCCGAGGACCGTGCTGGCCTCTGCCTGCTCTCGGCTGGGTCTCCATGAGTGCGCCCTCGAAGAAGCGCGAGCCGCAGTGGACCTGAATCCGGCATCCTCCGACGCCCAGGCCGTTCTGGGAACCGTGTATGCGCGCATGAAGCGATTCGGGGAAGCGGAGGCAGCGTGGAAGCGTGCAATCGAGTTGAATCCGACGAACGCCGATGCATATGAAAACTTGGAGAGATTGCGAGAGAACGTAAGCCCAGCTAAGTGACCGCGTGCTTCTTTATTCGGGGACACCATCATTCATGGTGTCCCCGAATAAAGGTATCATGCTTTAGAGCTTTCCAACCAGCATCAACACTCCTATTATGATGAATGCGAGCCCCGCCACAACATGGACGACTCGCACGGGGACGTATTGGGCTATCGCGCCTCCAAATAAGACCGCCAACACGGTTGCTATCACCATGGCGCCCGCAGCTCCTATAAACACCGACACGAGCGATTTGCTTTCGGCCGCCAAACCGAGAATGGCCAGTTGAGTCTTATCTCCCAACTCTGCCAGAAACACCACGGTGAAGACGGAAACCATAGCCTTAATGTCCATTCGTTCGCTCCCGATTCTTGGTGAGTTCTTGGTGCTCTTTGTGGCTTGGTGGTTTATGAAAAGCGTCAGACCTTGATGGGGCTGGAAACACCATCGTTTGGAGTGAGCGCGGGCGATGGGACACACGGGGCAAATTCATTCCCGGCCTGTCGTCGGACTAACTGAGGTTCTGCTGGCTGTAATTCTGCTTCTCCAGAATGTATAGCTTGTAGTTGTTTATGAAGTTATACATTCTTCTGACTGAATCGAGCTGATACAGCGACTTCAGCCGCAGGAACGAGCGGGCCATGTCGAGGCATTCATCGCCCGTGTCAAAAAAGTGGCGGCGATAAAGCCCGCTGGCAAGGATGCGAAGACGCTCCTCGGTCGGGATATTCGTCTTCACATGCTCGTCCATGTAAGCCAGGTCTTCGAGAACCACCTCAACGTCAACGTAGGAGGGAACCATGTTCAGCTTCTCGAATATCAAAACATCTATCTTGGGGTTGGCGCCCATGCTTTTCCTCCCGTGCATCCCCTTCCGTTGCATCATAACAGAACCATGCGGCAAGGTCAACAGAAAAAAAGGTTATTCGGGTTATTCGGGGACTGATTCAATTGGGGACATGATGCTTCATCGTGTCCCCAATTAAATCTGTCCAGTAGGACTGATTTGACAACGCCCCCCATCCCGTATAGAATCCTGATGTGTTACCGACCCCATGCGAAATCCTGCGCTCGCGGCATTTCGAGCTTGTCTCGTAACACCCATTCAATTGCAAGAAGACCCGGCTTTTTTGGAGGCACACCATGTTCGTTCACATCAAGTATACGGAACGTCTTCAGAAGATACGCGACACCCTCAAGCAGCGAAGGATTGATTGTCTCGTCGGCACTCGCCTCAAGACCATCACTCATACGTCGGGCGCATTCGTCCCATGGCGCAGCGCGGTCGTGATCCCCGCCGATGCCGAACCCCGGCTAATCACGCTCATGCTCGACGCCGAGCGAGTTAAGGACGACTCATGGCTTTCCACGGTCCTGCCATACGGACCGATGCCCGGCATGAATTATATGGAGCAGATTGTCAATCAGATTGCCGCCCTGGGACACGAACGCGGCACGATAGGCATCGAGAGCGGCTCGTGCTCATACCTGCCCGAGGGCTATATCACTCTCGCCGAGTACGAGGAACTTCAGCATCGGTTACCCGAGGCCAGATTCGTCAACGCCGCCGACGTGTTCGATCAACTCACCCTCATCAAGGAGGAAGAGGAGATCAAGCTCATGCGTCAGGCGACCGCCATTTGCGACCGTGCGCATGAGGCCGTGCTGAGGGAACTGCGCGCAGGCATGTCCGAAAAACAGGTCGCCGGCATCGCCGAAAAGGCCGCGCGCGACGCCGGCAGTGAGTTTGCCTGGACTTTCACCGGCGGCATGGAGATAGCCTCAGGCTACCGCACCGCCTATGCGATGGGCGGATGCACCCCCGCCACTGACAAGATCATCCAGTGCGGCGACGCCGTCTTGCTCGACATCCACGCGATGTACGGCCTGATGCTCGGCGATGTCTCCCACAACGCCATCGTCGGCCGACCCTCCAAGCTGCAGAAAGAAGTAATGACAGCATACGTCGAGACCTGCCACAAGCTCGTCCATGAGATGCAGCCTGGCGTCACGCTCGGAGAGGTCGCCCAGAAGGTGACCGCATTCGTCGAGAAGAACAACTGGGGCGATATCGTGCTGCCCGGTTACGGACACGGCATCGGCCATTTCGGACACGAGTGGTATCCGTGCGTCGTCGAGTTCCCCTCGGAATGCAACACCGAGCCCGAGTTCGAGCTCAAGCCCGGCTACATCCAGATGATCGCAGTCGTGGCGAACCGCCCAGGCATCGCCGGCTTCCGCCTCGAACGCCCCCTGCTCATCACCCCCAACGGCAACGAGCTTCTCTCGGCCATGCCGATACAACCCGCGATCCTTGATCAAGATTGCGTGTGCGAGAAGTAAAGAGGTAAAAGGGGAAAAGGGCAAAAGGGGAAACGGGGAGAATGGAAGAAAATTCGAGAAGAAGGATTGAAAGCTTCGAGGACTTGCTCGTGTGGCAAAAGGGGATTCGATTGGTTAAGGAATTGTACGCCAAGACGACTGACGGCAAACTCAGTAGGGAGTTCTGGCTGCGCGACCAATTGCGACGCGCTGCCATTTCGGTGCCAACGAATATTGCTGAAGGATTCGAGCGGAATTCTCGAAAGGGATATCTCAATTTCCTCAACATCGCAAAAGGATCTGCAGGCGAGGTAAGAAGTCTGCTACGAGTCGCGTTGGAACTGGGCTATCTCACGCAGGCAGACCATGACGAACTGAGGCGGTCGGTACTGGAAGTCAGTCGCTTCCTCTCAAACCAGATGAAATCCTTACGAAGCAAGAACCCGTAAGCGAACAAGTGATGTTCGGTTCCCCCTTTTCCCCTCTTCCCCCTTTCGCTTTCCCCCTTTGGGGTATTGACCGATCCGCAGTTTGATGGTATAATTTTTACAGCCTATGGGACAAAGACCGCTAAATCCGCTTGCGTTTACTACCGCGCTGCCGAATCAACTTGATCCGGCGCTGAACCCTGTTCGCACGCCTCGTACCGGCGCCAACAACGCCGCCGATCGGCTGGCCGAAGAAGCCGCGCCGGGGCGCGGCGCCCGCGATGACCAGCTTCTCATAAACGACCTCGACAACGCTGTCAGCGGCCTCCAAGCCGAGGATACCACCATTGACGCACAACGCACCGGCCTCATCACCGCCGACCTCCAACAGCGAAAAGGCCAGAAGGGCATCGCCGAACGCGGCGCCTACCTCGACGTGATCGCCTGAGTTGTTTCCGCCTTGTCACCCTACAGGTTCGAACTATATGCAATTATCGGCATCACAATCCCTGACCCGGCGATCATTTGCTCTCCGGAATCCCGCCCTGATTCTGCCCGAAATTGTTTTTAAATTACAATAATTGTCTCCTGACAATTCCGTTCGATACATGAAGCAAGTATCCGCTGAGCGGCTTGTTTATATTGCTATCCTATTGTATCTACAATGGTTACATGGACGCGAGCGTTCTGAACAATCCCCACCCTAACGTTGGCACCAGAATTGAATCAAGACACGTATAGGATATCGCAAAGGAGGCAGATGCATGAATGCGAATTGGATAAGAAAATGTTGGCGCACCTGCCGAAAAGTCGCCCTGAACAGTCAAAGAGGGATTGTTCTTATATCGAGCGTCATGATTGTCCTGATAGCGGCGGTGTTTGTCTCGGTCGCTGCAACGAGAACTGTCCAGGATAAACATTCGACTGATACTCGAGTCGAAAACATCCGCTCATTCTACGCGGCTCAGGCGGGTGAGCACGCCATGAAGGCTGCCATACGACGCGACGCGCTCGCCCGGTTCCAGGTGTTTCAGGCGGCGTGGCCCGGCTGGGGCCCAATTCTGACAAATCCCGCGAATTTCTTTTCCGATCAGGTGACCTTGCCCGGGGTACGGCTGCCGAACGGGACGTGTTTCGATACCGTTCAGGCCGATATCGCCTTCATAAACGCCGAGATAACACCGATACGGCAGGTCTATAACTTCCAATATACCATCACCTCCACCGGAACCGATCCCAGCGCCATTGACCGGGTGACAAGGGTGATCTCGGCCGGCAACTTTCAAATCCAAGTCGAGAGGCAGAGTTTTGCGAATTATGCGCTCTTTACCGACACGCATACTCTCACGAACGGTACCCGCGTGTGGTTCACCTCGAACACCAATTTCTCCGGTCGCGTCCACACGAACGGCAGGTTCGCATTTGCGTTTTATCCGACCTTTTCCAATGGGTTGGTCTCCAGCAGCGGGCTTACACAGGCTGACCCTACGGTCAAGGAGGACGCCTATTTCTACAATAACGGTTCCCCCCTGCTCTTGGAGGCCGATGGCAATCCGCCAAGAGACGTGCCGGTCTTTGGAGAGGGATTCGAACGCGGCGCCAACCCCATTGCGTTGCCGCCCAATGCTTTTGACCAGCGCGCGGCCTCGGTTGGCGGGTCGGCGGCCACCAATGAGGAACTGCGAACAAGGCTCGGGCTGACGCCCGACACCATTCCGCCCCCCAGCGGCGTCTACGTTCCCAACGATGGGTCTTCGCTCACTGGAGGAGTGTATGTGCAGGGAAATGTCAACGATGTACTTCTCTACGTGGATGCAAGCGGTAGGCAGTGCTATCAGATCACGCATTCCAATGGCTCAACTTCAAGCATCATAGTTGACGCGACAAACGGCCAGACTGTCGTTAACTCCGTGACGTATCAGGGCACGCCGAACGGCGCCTTCTACGTTGCGGGCAACATCAACTCGCTCGGCGGTCCCAACCGGACAAGCGATGACGACAGACCTCCCGCAATTGAGTCTGAGACGGCTTTGAGCGTATTTTCCGAAGGCGATATCATCATAACTCGCGACATCGTATACGAAGCCGACCCGCTCACGTTGCCAGATGCCCAGAACGTGCTTGGCATATTCACTCCCGGCGGCGATATTCGAATCGCCACCAGTGCGCCCGACGACATCATCATTCATAGCACTTTGATGACGTCTGATGATCAAGGCGTTGTCCAGGTTGACAACTACAATTACGGGAGCCCGCGAGGAACCGCGACAATCTTGGGAGGAGTCATCTCCACCTATTACGGCGCGTTCGGCACGTTCAACAGCAGCGGTCACGTGTCAGGCTATGCCAGGAACTTCGTGTATGACCAGCGGCTCAACGGGGGGCTTGCGCCGCCATTCTTCCCCACGACGACCCTCTTTATGCCCGCAAACATGGGTATAAACCAGGTGAACTGGACCTCGCAAAAGCGGTACATTCAGGGATTCTCTCAGGGCTTTCAGATGCCCTCCAGCTTGCCCGACTTCAATCCCGATTTCTCATGAAAGGCGGCGCCATGACCGGCAAGAAACGATCTCCTGAACGCAATGTTCCAGGCGCGGCCAAACTTCGCGCGCGCTCAGGGCGCTACGGCGATTTGAGGCTGCTCGCAATAAGCGTCGGAATACTGCTCTTATGTGTTATCGGATTGATTCTCCAGAAAAAGAGTGTCGAGCCAGGTTCGGGAAGCGCGCCTCTCGATACATCTTCGGCCACGATGAATCTGCCAAGCGGGCCAGTCTCCGACAGGGACTCTCTGGAAGAAACAGACCCCAACGGCGTCTATCAGTCGGGCGCTTCTCAGGGAGAGGCGAGCCCCAATCAAGCTCCGACGCAGGCCTCACCTCCGAAGCAGGAGGAAATCCTCCGGGACATGGCGGAACGAATTCCACCGGGCCAGACCATTGTATTCTGAACGGACAATATGCAACCCGTGGGGCGCAGCATGCTGCGCCCGCAACATCGCATCAAGTCAACAGCAATCACTGTTGGCGGCGCAGGAGAAAGCATGACTGCCGGAAGAGAGATGACGATGGAAGCTGTGAGAAGTGAGAAGGGGCTTACCCTAATCGAGGTGGTCATCTCGATCCTCATCCTGATGTTCCTGATGCTCGGGGTGGGCGCCATGTTGACTGTCTCGATGCGGGCGGACACGTATAACCAGGAACGCCACCTTGCCGACACCCAGGCAAACATGGTCATGGAAAGAATTGTGAATTTCGCCGCATCAGGCACGGCCAGTTTTGACGCGCTGGTCGCCAATAATTTCCAGGGCGCCGTGCCGGCGCAGCCCGCCATTCCGGGCGTGCGGCCGGCCATTCCTGCCGAACCGCCCAGCGATCGTCTGTACGATGACTTCGATGGAGATGGAGCTACCGATTATGGCTTCGGCAGCAAGAGAGTGTACGTGTATCAGATGTTGATCGACGACATCCCGGTGGGCGGGCAGACGGGATTATTGAAGCAGATTACCATTCGCATTTACTACGCCGGACAGAATGCCGCCCAACCAAGAGTGGACCTCAGAAAACACCCGAACCCCGGCGGCCCCAGACCGCGAAGGTACGGCTCGCCCCTTGCCGAACTGACCACCTATGTGGCGCGACCCTGACGGAGACGAATGGACTATGCAGACAAAGACGCCCTCGCTTAATCGTAAATCGGCGGGCTTCTCCATCATCGAAGTCGCGATCTCGGCGGCGATGATGCTCGTCATCTCCCTGCTCCTCGTAAGGTTCTGGGTGACCACTTCTGAAGCGTTCACGCTCGACGGCAATATGGTCACCCTCAAGCAGCAGTCCGAGCGCGCCATGGAGACCATGGCCGAAAGGATCCGCCGCGCGGACACACCGAGCATAGTCGTAAGCGGCGGAAACACAGCAATAGATTTCGTTGACGGCTTCGACGGCAGCAACGTGCGTTACGAGCTTCAACCTCTTGCCCCCGCCGGCCCGAACTGGGGAACCATTGTGCAGACGGTCAGCGGAACGCAGAGCGTGCTCGCCGGCCATGCCGAGAGCCTCCAGTTCACTGCTTCCGGCACAGGTCTGGTCACCGCCGTCGCCTCCTTCCGAAAAGGCGCAGGCCGCACCGAAACCCGCCTCACCACCCAATGGAGCGTCTCGGCAAGGAATTAGGACTATTCCCTCAGCATCCTGCCCGTAAGCTCGATGAACACATCCTCAAGCGAAGGATTGCGGAACTGCATGTCCTTTAGTTCGAATCCGTCTTGTCGGGACCGACTCAGCAAGTCCACGAGCGACTCCTTCACGTCATCCGAGTACAGCACCACGTTCGCGCCGACGACATTGACTGCGGTCACATTTGCCACGCCGGAGAAGACATCGAGATCCGTTTTCCCGTCCACCACAAACTCGATCACGTTCGCCCTGTTCAGTCTTGTCACGAGATTCCGGGGTGAGTCGAGCGCGATGATCTTGCCGTGGTCGAGTATCGCGACTTCATCGCTGAGCTTCTCGGCCTCGTCCATATAATGCGTGGTGAAGAACACTGTCTTGCCGCGCTCCTTGAACGATTGAATGAGCCGCCACGCCTCGCGGCGCGCCTGAGGGTCGAGACCCACCGTCGGCTCATCGAGGAACAGTATCTCGGGGTCGTTCACGAGCGCAAGCGCCACGGCCAGTCTCTGCTGCTGACCGCCCGATAGCTGTGAAACCAATTGCCCCTTTTTCGATTCTAAACCCACCGCCGACAAAACCTGATTCGCGGGCAAAGGCCGCCGATAAAACGAGCGGAACAGGTCAACCACCTCGCCCACCTTGAGCCGCTCAAACAGGCCGGTGGTTTGCAACTGTATCCCCATCAATTCCTTTGCGTGCGCAAGCTTCTCGGGTACCGGCATGCCGAGCAGCCTTATCTTGCCCGAGTCCGGCTCTTTCAATCCTTCGATTATTTCCATCGTGGTCGTCTTGCCCGCCCCATTCGGGCCGACCAGGCAGAAGATGGCGCCCCGTCGAACCTCAAACGAAATATCGTCAACGGCGCACACGCCGCTGTACGATTTCCTTAAGTTCTTGACCGTCAACGCATATTCGACCATGAAATGTGCAGTCCTCTCGCCCGGCATTCTAGCACTGTTCGGCGTTTTCTGGCAAGATACAATTAATGACCGTAAGGCGCACGGCGTGCGCCCTACCGCCAGCCGCCTCGGTACGCCTCCGTGGCAACCATGACATTAGCATTCTGTACGGGCGCGCAGCGTGCGCCTTCGCCGTCCGTAAGTCAAACGCTGCCCTATGTTTGACATGGTGTTCCGAATCGGAGTATGATTGATTTGGGTGTTTTGTCCAAACATAAGCAAGATTGGCCCGTTTGAAAACTTGCTGCTCCGGAGACATGATATGATCTTTTGTCACAAGCTGTTGTCCTTCTTAGCGATATACACTCTCATCGCATTGGCTCAGTCCGATTCACATGCGGAACCATCAATTCAGAATGACATGAGCAAATACATGCTCATCGGCGAGGTCAAGCCCGGAATGAAGGGGTATGGCCTCACCGTTTTTTCCGGCGCACAGATCGAGAAGTTCGACGTCGAGGTCGTCAGCGTGCTTTATGGCATCGATCCGGAGAGCGACCTCATCCTCGCTCGCGTCGCGGGCGGGCCTCTGGAGAAAGCGGGCGTGATAGCGGGCATGAGCGGAAGCCCGATATATGTCGAGGGGCGCATCATCGGCGCGCTCGCGTATTCCTGGCCGTTCTCCAAAGAGCCGATTGCGGGAATCACCCCCATAGGTGAAATGCTGCGTATCCTCGAGTACGGCACTGAAAAGGGCGGATGGAGCTCAGGGCCGGCACCCGCCTCCTCAGGATGGGCGAACACTGGAAGTTTCGCCGTGAAGCTGCCAGCCGCCGTCTCCGAATCCGCCGTCATGAGGCCCATCATGACTCCGGTCGTCTTCTCCGGCTTCAGCCGGGAGGCCACCGAATTGCTCAGGCCACAACTCGAAGGATGGGGAATAGTTCCCGTGGCGGGCGGTTCGTTCTCTGAAAGCCTCGGAGACATAGATGCCCCCTTTGAGGAAGGCGCCGCCGTCGGGGTCCAGCTCATTCGGGGCGACATGAGCGCCTCGGCGATCGGCACGCTGACCGTTAGGGAAGGCGACAAAGTGCTGGCCTTTGGTCACCCATTCATGCTGTCAGGCGCGGTGGATATGCCGATGACGACCGCTTACGTTCACACAGTTTTGCCGAGCCTCTTGATTTCCACGAAAGTGGGGACGGCGCTCAAATCGGTCGGAAGCCTTCGGCAGGATCGAGGCGCCGGAATCGCAGGCGTACTCGGCGAGTCCTCGGACATGGTTCCACTGATGCTCCGTGTGCAGCGCAAGGGGTCCGCTGAAGCGCATGATTACGAGTTCGAGATAGTCCGAAACCGCCAATTGTTTGCTCCCCTGACGGCGATGGCGCTCGGCAGTTCTTTTACCCAGGCGGCAAGCGCCGGGGGTGAATTCACCGCGAAAGTGCACTACGAGATCGAGGTGGACGGCTTCCCGACCATACGAAACGACGATTTCGTTTCGGGTCTCTCAGGTTTTCCGTCGTTCGCTTCGCTCGGAGTGTTTCGCGACCTCACGGCCTTGCTGAACAACCAGTTTGAAGAACTCTCGATCAAGTCGGTATCAATGCAGGTAGAGGTCCAGGAAGCAATCGAGTCCGCTGAGCTGACAGCGCTTCGCCTCCGCAACGACAAAGTCCGGCCAGGCGATACGCTTGATCTCAGGGTCATCATGAAACCCTATAAGAAAGACCCGATCGAAAAAAGGCTTTCGCTCCGGGTTCCGGAACATTTCCCCGAGGGCGTCGCATACCTGCACGTTTCCGCTGCTCCGCAAACCGCCATGATTGAGATGATGCGCAGCCCCTTCCATTTTCAGCCGACAAGCGCCGATAAGCTTATCAAGCTTGTCGACGAGGACTATCCCGGCAACCAATTGGACATTCGCCTGATGGTCACCGACCCGGGAATAGTGATAGACGGAGAGGAGATGTCGGCCCTTCCGTCATCCGTGTTCTCTGTCATCGCACAGACAAAGGGAAAAGAGCCTATGGGGATCACCAGAGCCAGTGTCCTCCTGGAAGAGCACGTTCCGCTCGACTTCGAAGTGAGCGGTTCCACTATTATCCCAATCACCATTGACCGCAAGGCACGCTAGCTGAGTGAAAAGATAAGGAGGAAACAGTGCCGCTTCACAAAATTCTGGTCGCCATGATAATGGTCGCTGCGCTGTTGTTCTGCACAACTGCCGCATCAGCAGTCAGCAGTTCCCTATGGGAAGTGAAAACCAAAGAAGGGTTCGAGGACGGAGAACCTGATGGAGTCTCCATCATGCCACCGGGCGCGGTCACGCTCGGTCCCGAAGCCAAGACAACCACCCTGGACGCGCTGTTCGTGTGGGCGTTGGCCGAAGACTCAAAGGGGCGCGTCTACGCGGGTACCGGAGCGGAAGGGAGAATCTACAGAGTACTGCCTGACGGCGCATCCGAGTTGTTCGCCGACCTTAATTTGCAGCAGGTGTTCGCTCTGGCGATCGACAAGAAGGACACGCTTTATGCCGCCGGTTTCCCCCAGGGGAAAATCTACTCAATAAACGACAAGGGAGAAGTCTCTGAATACTACGACACGTTGCAGGATGCCGTCTGGTCTCTTTTTCTCGCTTCCGACGGCGCTCTTTTCGCCGGGACGGGCGGCGAAGGCCGTATCTTCAAGATTGAGGCGAAGGACAAGGGCGCCGTGCTCTACGATTCTCCGGAAAGGAGAATCCTTTCTCTGGCCGGAGACCCGAAAGGTAACCTGTTCGCCGGCTCCGAACCGAACGGGATCATTTACAGCATTGATCCAAAAGGGCAATTGTCCGTGCTCTATGACACGGAACTCGAAGAGATTACTTCCATGAGCGCCGATGCCGAGGGAAACCTCTACGCGGTCTCCGCGCCCGGCGAACTCTTCATGAAGATGCCGCTGCCACATGAAGGACCGCCAGCCCTTCCAAAACCGGAACAGCCGATGCCACAGGCCGCACCGACTCAGCCGTCTGCACCCATGCCGGGTCTGCCCGTTATGCCAAGCCCGAAAAAACGCACTTGTATAATCTACAAAGTCGGGCCACAAGGAACGGCTTCGAAGTTCTGGACCTCGCCCGAACAGTTGATATTCTCTGTCCTGTTCAACGGCAACAATATCTTGGCGGGTTCCGGCGATGAGGGCATAATCTACGCTATTACGCTCAACGGTGAGAGCGGAACATACTACAAGGCCGACCAGAAACAGGTGCTCGACTTGTTCAAATCGAAACATGGCGCAATAATTGCATCTACAGGCAATGACGCCGGTATTGTGCGGCTCGGCAAACACTTGGCATCCGAGGGTACATTGGTCTCTCAAGTGCACGACACGACTGCTATCTCAAAATGGGGACGAGTCTTTTGGGAAGCCGAACTGCCCGCGAACACGCACCTCTCTCTGGCAATCCGCACCGGCAACAGCGAAACCCCCGACGACACCTGGACCGACTGGTCTCCCGAACAGACGAAGGATTTTTTGCCCGAGTCTCCCGACGCCCGTTACATCCAATGGCGGGCAACCTTGGGTACCCTCGACCTCAATAAGACGCCGGTTCTGAGGAAAACAACCGTGGCTTATCTCCAACGAAATCTCGCGCCCGTCGTCGAATCTGTCACCGTGGGCGGCGAGCCTGCCGAGAAAAAGGCAAACGACGGGACAACTGACGCCGCCAAAGCCATGAAAGCGCTTGCCGCGGCCGGTGAAAAGCCAGCCGAGAAATCAACTACCGACGGCGTCAAGAGCGCTCCACCGGCGCATGAAACCAAGCTCAAAATCCAGTGGAAGGCGACCGACCAGAACGGAGACACTCTCGAGTACGGCATCTACTTCAGGGGCGTTGAGGAAATCAGATGGAAACTCCTCGAGGAAGACCTGACGGAGGCCAAGTATGAGTTGGACACC
>CAZEBC010000042.1:22188-23986 GCA_964510165.1 uncultured bacterium | reverse complement strand
GGATTTCATTCGGCAAGACTGCGGACCGCAATCCACAATCCGCAACCGGCGTTGCGGCTTCGCCGCACTGTGCCTTTGTATCTCCGTGGTTTTTCTAATTCTGTGAGGCCGCCGCTTTCCTTGCCTTCGCCGGGTATGGTAAAATAGTATTGAAATTAACCGCGCAGGGCGGAAGCGCCGATGAATCTCAATCTCATGTTTTGGAGGGAGTCACTATAAACAGGATACACGGCAAGACTCTGGGCTTGAAGGTCAATCAAATCAAGGACTTGGAGCGCCTCTACAGGCGCAAGATACCCCACGACAAGATCGTCTCTCACGAGGTCGCGCGATACCTCACCGAGATATCGAGCGAAGTCGGAAGACAAATAGGAATCCTCGTGGATCGCAAGGGACGCGTCGCATACGTCATAGTCGGCGACGCAAAATCGGTCTTCCTGCCCGACCTCGAAAAGGATTATCCCTGCACCAGTCACCGGCTCCGCGGCCTCAGGCTTATACACACTCATCTCAATCGCGAGCCTCTTAACGATGATGACCTCACCGACCTCGCGCTTCTCAGGCTCGACATGATGGTGGCCGTGGGTGTCGGCGCTGATGGCCTGCCTGATCTGGCCCACGCCGCCCACATACTTCCCTTGAACCTGAATCGCGAAAAATGGCGGCTCCTCGACCCGCAGCCGCCCGCGCAACTCGACGTCGACTTCCCGGGCCTGATCGCCTCTCTGGAAGAGGAAATCGCTCGCAGCCAGCCCGGCCGCTCTCACAAGACCAGACACAGCCGGGCCATCCTGGTGAGCGTGACCACTGCGCCCATGTACGAGGCCGAGGAATCGCTTGAAGAACTCCGGCAACTTGCGATGACCTCCAATCTGAACATCGTGGATACGATCATCCAGCGGCGCCATGAAGTGGACCCCCGTTTCCTGATGGGCAGGGGAAAGATGCAGGACCTGGTGCTTCGTTCAATGCAGCTCGGGGCCGATATCCTCATCTTCGACCAGAACCTCAATCCCTCGCAGCTTCGTACCATCACCGACATGACTGAACTCAAAGTACTCGACCGAACGCAGCTCATTCTCGACATCTTCGCCCAGCACGCCAACAGCACCGACGGCAAGATACAGGTCGAACTCGCCCAGCTCAAGTACCTGCTTCCGCGCCTCGTCACCAAGAACACCGCCATGTCGCGCCTGACCGGCGGCATCGGTGGCCGCGGCCCCGGCGAAACAAAGCTTGAGATCAACCGCCGCCGTGCGCACGACCGCATCGCTCACCTCGAGAAGATGCTTAGCAACTCCGCCCGCAGCCGAAAGATGCGGCGCAGCCTCCGCCGGCGCGAGGGCCTGCCGATAATCTCGATCGTCGGCTACACCAACGCGGGCAAATCAACCCTTCTTAATTCGCTCACAAACAGCCACGTCCCCGTCGAAGACAAGCTGTTCGCGACGCTCGACACCTCCAGTCGCAGGCTCAGGTTCCCCCGCGAACGCGCGGTCATCATCACCGACACCGTTGGCTTTATACGGGACCTGCCGCCGGAACTCATGGCCGCGTTCAAGGCCACCCTTGAGGAACTGGAGGATGCCGACCTGCTGCTTCACGTGGCCGATGCCGCCAACCCGTACCTCGAACAGCATATCCATGTGGTCGAAAAGACTCTCTCGACCCTCGGCCTCAATGGCAAGCCCATTCTGCTCGCTCTCAACAAGGCCGACACGATTCCTGCCGAAACGGCCGCAAACCTTGCCAGAAGGTTCGGCGGGATACCGATATGTGCGCTTGACCGTGCTTCGCT
>CAZEBC010000042.1:16827-22088 GCA_964510165.1 uncultured bacterium | reverse complement strand
GGGAACGCCGCTTTGGACCGGAACATCCCTGATGAAGCGCTGATGGAGGATTACGCCAAGGGCGATGTCGGCGCGTTCGAGGCGCTCGTGGAACGCCACCGACGCCCTTTGTTCGGCTACCTCTGCCGCATGCTCGGGAACCGGCAACTGGCCGAGGACGCCTTTCAGGAGGTATTCATCAGAGTGATAAACTCGAGCGGGCGATACACGAGGCGCGCGAAATTCACCACGTGGTTCTACAAGATCGCCCATAATGTCTCAGTGGACGTGCTCCGCCGCGAAAGCTATAGAAAGACCGAATCCCTGTTCGAGCCGGCTACTGAGGCCGAACACAGCGCGTCTTTGCACGAAATGCTGCCAAGCTCCAACCCCGGACCCGATGAACTCCTTGCGCGCCGGCAATTATCCGATGCGCTCAAGAAATGCGTCTCGCGCCTCAGCTCCGACCAACGAGAGGTGTTTGTCCTGAGACAATACCAGGGGCTTTCCTTCCAGGAAATCGCCCGCGCCACGAGCGCCTCGGAGAGCACCGTCAAGAGCCGCATGAGGTACGCGCTCAACAATCTTCGCGCCATGCTCCTCGAAGAGCATATCGCCGAGGAGGTGTCACACTGATGAAATGCGTCAAGGCCCGCTTGCTCATACTCGAACTCTTGTATGACGAAATCCGCCCGCGAAAACGGGCCGCGCTCGAAAAACATCTTGAGAAGTGTCAGGCCTGTTCCGCAGAACTGGCAGCTCACAGGGCTACCATATCGACGTTTGATGCGCTGAGCGCGGAAGAGCCGCCCGCCGAACTCACCCGCAAAGTGGTCAGCATGGCCGAACAGGCGTCCGAGAGGCGCCGCCGCGCATCCGCACCCTACTGGAAACCCGCCCTCGCTGCCGCCGCTGCCGCCGTGCTGGTCGTCGTCTCGCTCGTGTATTATCTTCCGCAGGCGCAGAAGGAGCAGATGTATCGGGACAGGGCTCCTGAGTCCAGACCCGCCGTCGCCATGAAGCTCGAAAGACCGACAGTGGAAAAGCTCGAGAGTGCCGCTCCCGCCGAGGCGGAATACGCGGGTGTTCCCGAACCTTCCCGGCAGGTCATTCTTGACGAGGAACTGTCCCGCGGTCGCAAGCATGTCGCACCAGAAAAGAAACCGGCTTCACCCGAAGCGCCTCAACAAGTCCTTCATGACGACAACCTCCGCCGCCAGGTTGATATTGACAAAGGAGACGCCTCGACTGAAATGAACTACTCCGTCCGCGTCGGCGCTCAGGTGTCGGGCGAAGAGCGCGTCGGTGAAATAGCCGCTGACCGAGCTATTGAAAAGGCGCCATCGTCTGAGACGACTGAAGGGGACGCCTCGACGGCTGTGGGCGGCATCGCTGCGCGTGAACCCGCCTCCGAACCCTTGCTTTTCCAGGTACCGGCGAAGACGAAGAAGGCGCGGTCTGAACTATCAATGAAGAACGAAGTTGCCGCTCCGCCCATCGTGAAAACCCAGGCCGAATCCCTGCCGCCCGATGACATCATGGCTTCAGCCAGGTTCCTTCTCGGACAGAGCCATCAGGAAAAGGGCGAATGCGAAGAGGCCGTCGCCGTCTACGAGAAAATCATCAGCGAGCACCCCGATTTTTCCAAGATCGGAGAAGCTCATCTTGCGGCGGGCGACTGCTATCTCTCCATGGGAAAGGCCGACGACGCCCTCCATCATTTCGAAATCGTACGCGACACATATCCTGCACTCCGCGACAAGGCCGTTCAGAGAATTGAACGCATTGAATCATCAACCCAGACTCCAAGTGGAGAGGCTGTCGAGCCAGTCCCGTGATCTTGTGAGTGCGGATTCATTCGCAGGAGGCAAGATCGGCAGATGCTATTTCCACGGCCACCAGCTTCTCTTTTTCTTGGCGGGCTTTTGCGAGCGCTTGGCCGCTGCAAGTTCAATCTTTCGGATGAGAGTTTCGGGGTCCTGAGGTTTGAAGAGGTAGTCGGCCGCGCCTTGCCGCATGCCCTCCACGCCGGACTCCACTGTGGCGTGCCCGGTGAGGATGATGGCTTCGACATCCGGCTTTATCTTCTTGAGCTTCGTGAGAACCTCCATGCCGCTCAGCCCCGGCATCTTGAGGTCAATTACCGCGACATCCACGTCTTCCTTCTCAATGAGCTGCAAGCCTTCCGCGCCGTCTCGTGCCTGATACACGATCATGCCCCGCCGGTTAAGCAGCCGGGCCATGGCCTTGAGAAAGGCCTCTTCATCGTCGATCAGTAAGACTCGGATACCCCCGCCGGCGGGAGCGGCGGCCTCGGTGGAGACAGCCTCTTCACGGCTCTGTCGAAAGGCCTCCAGGATGGAGCGTGCCAGTTGGTCAATGTCGCACGGCTTGTCAAGATAACTGAAAAGGCCTTGATGGGAGAGGCGAAACTCCCGGTTTTCGTCGCGATTGCCGGTGAGAATGATGCCCTGCACCTGCGGATAATGCTTCTTGATTTCGAGAAACAGGTCGTGACCGTCGCCATCGGGCAGCCTGACGTCCAGCACGGCCACATGAAACTGGCCATCCTTGAGCAACGCCATCGCGCCGGCCACAGACTCCGCAACCTTGACCGTGAAACCCTTCCTCTCCAAAGCCCGGGCGGTGGCGGCAAGAAAATCTCGCTCGTCATCCACTATGAGCACGTTGATGATTTCCTTATCCGACACTGCGGCACCTCACGTAAGCGTGAAACTTCGGGCCGGAACGATGACCCGGACATATTTTATCATACCGCGCGCTCGATGTGCTTGAATTGAAAAAGCTCATGACAAGCTGTTAGAATCAAAGTGAAAAGTTGCAGATGTCTCTTGCCATATTCCGTAATGCAAGGAGTCTCCTACTGTGAAACCCCCGCCGGAAGAGGGCCTCATGGATCGCCTGGAGCGCCTTATCAAGGGACAGAAAAGCCAGACTGGCCCCTATGAGGAGCTTTCTTTTCGAGTGATGTATGACCGCTTTCGCGAGATCCTGATGCTGAACGATTCGCTTCATCACCTGATCGTGGACCTCGAAGAGAAACTGGCGAGCAAATCGCCCTTTCTGATCGAGGCTGTCCTCCAGCGCGTAAGGCAGGGATTTCTGGATACCCTGCTCATGGTCAAGGAGTTGAACCAGCTCACAGGCGACCGCTATTCCGAGCTTTATGACGTGCTCGCCAGGCTCAATGCGCGGTTTGAGGCTCTCGCGAAAACCGGAAACGGGCGGGGAGGACCACTGTGCCTGTTCTTGTCGGAACTGACTGCAAAGGACGCGCCGGAAGCGGGCGCGAAGATGGCGAACCTGGGAGAGGTCAGGAATGCCCTGAACCTTTCGGCGCCCGAAGGATTTGCGATTACTGTTTCGGCTTTTAATCTCTTCATGAGCGAGAATGGGCTCTGGGAGAGGGCGCATCAGTTGAAGAGGATGCTGGCTCATTACGGCTCATCTTCCGCAGAGCGCGCCTGTCGCGAAGTGAGGGAAGCAATCCTGGCGGCGCCCGTTCCAGCGGAGCTGGAAAACGAGATATATCACGCCTTCGATAAGATGTCCGGGGGCAGGTCGTTGCTTGTGGCCATGCGGTCGAGCGCGGTCGGGGAGGACCTGGCCTCCTCCCATGCGGGGCAGTATTATTCCGAGCTGAAGGTGAATCGAGAAAGACTGATAGACGCCTACCGCATGGTTCTGGCAAGTCTCTACAAGACCCACGCCATAAGCTATCGCTTCGAGCGCGGCCAGTCCGAGGCCGAAGCCATGATGGCGGTGGGCTGCCTGGAGATGATCAGCCCCAGAGTCAGCGGGATTCTGTTCTCGCGAAATTTCCGGGATTCGGACGCGGACCAGATAGAAATAAGCTTCACCAGAGGCCTGGCGGACAAAGTCGTTCAGGGTGAAAGAAGCGCGGAACAGCGCGTGCTTTCTTTGAAAGACCTGGACAAGGATATCACCGGGTTCCTGTCTGCGTCTGGGCTGAGGCTCCTGTATGAGACCGCGCGGCGGCTGGAAACCCACTTCGGGTGTCCTCAAGACATAGAGTGGGCGATTGACGATGAAAGTCGCTTGATTATCCTTCAGGCCAGACAGATGATAAGGACCCGGCCTCCGGCCACTCTCGAGCCGACTTCAGCGACAGGCATCGAGCCGATTCTTTTGGGCGGCGAGGTGGCCTGTCCCGGAGCGGCCTGCGGTCCGGTGTTTCTGGTCGAAAAAGAGGAAGACCTGGACACTTTTCCCAACGGCGCGGTCGCGGTCGGGCTTCACTCTTCACCGGCATTCTCCAAGATCATGACGCGCGCGGCAGCCATCGTTACGGAGATCGGTTCTCCCATCGGCCACATGGCGATTATCGCTCGTGAATTCGGCGTGCCGGCCATCGTCGGCCTCAAGGGAGCCATGAAGAAGTTGCGGGCAGGCCAAATCATCACGGTGGACGCCGGCTCCACCAGCATATACGAAGGCGCGCTCGACCTGAAAAAGAACGAGCAGGAGGCTCCGTCTCTGATTGCGGATTCACCGTCGTTCGAGACGCTCAGAGACGTTGCCTCGATGGTCACGCCGCTGAATCTGATTGATCCGGCCGCCGCGGAATTCACGCCTGCCGGCTGCAAGTCGGTGCACGACATAACGCGATTTGTCCACGAGAAGCTCTACGAGTCTATGTTCCAGATCGGCGACAAGGCTCAGAAGCGGCTCCATAATACGTACGAGTTGGACGCTGATCTGCCGATCGAGGTGCGCATATTTGATATTGGAGGCGGACTTGCGGCTTCCGCAGCGGAAAAGCGCAAGGTGTCACCTGAGGAGATTGTTTCCGGCCCGTTTCGGGCCATTTTCAATGGGCTTTCGGATACAAGAATTGACTGGCGCAAGCCCCGGACCGTCTCCGCTGCCGGACTGATGTCGGTAGTCGGCGCCAGCATGCTCGGGCCGCCGCCGGATGTTTCAAGCCTCGGCACGGTGTCTTTCGTCATTGTTACGGACACCTACCTGAACTTCAGCATCAAGGCCGGGTATCATTTCTCCACGATTGATGCGCTCTGCGACAGAAACCACCACAACAACTACGTCAACTTCCGCTTTGCGGGAGGCGGCGCCAGTATCGAGCGGCGCTCACGCAGGCTGCGCTTCCTGACTGAGATTCTCAAGAACCTGGATTTCATGGTTACCGCTCGGGGCGACCTGCTCAACGCGCGCCTCGAAAGGCTGAAGTCCGAGGACATCTATGCCCGCCTGGCGGACCTGGGCCGGCTCACCATGTGCTC
>CAZEBC010000042.1:1731-16727 GCA_964510165.1 uncultured bacterium | reverse complement strand
AGTCCGAGGACATCTATGCCCGCCTGGCGGACCTGGGCCGGCTCACCATGTGCTCAAGGCAACTCGACATGTTGATGGATTCGGACGAAAGCCCGCAATTCTTTAGCAAGGCGTTTCTGAACAATGAGTTCGACAAGTTCTGAGATGAGCAATCCCGGTCGCGACGGACCTTCTCGAACGAGGGACATCACGCCGTGGATGCGTAGAAACTCCTCCGAGAGAAATCTGGCTTCTGTCAGGATTTCTGACAGGGTGTAAAGTATTCCGTCACCCATTCCTTCCATTTCCTCCGATCTCGCGTCTTTCTCCCTCGGAAAATGCAAATTTTGCGCATCGGATGGCCCCAAAACCAAGATAAATCTAAGGCATGACAATTGCTCCATGATAGGAGGCGGCGATGCCAGAACGCCAATTGGAAGGGAAATCCCGGAACCGCGTCGGATTCAGTAAGGGACGACAGTTGAGATGTGCAAATTATGCAGACCCCTATGAGAATCCTCCACAAGCCGCGTTTCCCTCACCATTTCGGCAGCATGTAACTCGGCGGCGAGAACCCCAAACCAATTGTCGGACAACAAGTTGACACAGAGAGGAGAGAAAAATGGGTGTCTTCCGGCAGAAGAAAACAAACTTTCTAAAGAGGTTACGCGGATGGATTGCCGCGGCCAGTTCAATCGGACTCCTGCTTATGACATCGGCGGCCATGGCGGCCGGGGGCGGCAAACCGGCAACCAAGCTGGTGAACGTGGCTGACACCAGGATGGTTGAACCCGGCTTCAGTAAATGGGTGGCCGACATCTATAACAATAATTACTGGCTCTATGGGCTTCTGGTGGTGGGGATTATGGCCGGCATGGGACTGGTGCTGGGACTGTCCTTCGACCGTCTGATCGGCTTCCTGGGTATTGACCTGGGTAAGCTCGATCACCATGAATAGCCCAAAATCATGAAAGGAATTCGCCGTGGATATCTTTAACATATATCTCGTCATTGCGGGGATAGAGTTCAATGTGTTGCTGCTCCTGCTCATCGGGTTTACGGTGGGCGTGTGCGGCGGCTTTTTCGGAATTGGAGGGGCGTGGATAGTGACTCCCGCCCTCAACATCTTTGGGTTTCCCATGCCCTACGCCATTGGGACCGACCTGGCTCACATGGGCGGCAAGTCAATCGTCAGCACCATACGCCACGGAAAATTCGGCAATGTTGATGTGCGGTTGGCGGTTTCGATGATCATCGGGACCACCATAGGGATGGAGCTGGGCGCCAAGCTCGTCATGTATCTGGAGCGCGTGGGCCTGGCCGAATCCTACATCCGCAAAGCATATGTCGTATTCCTGGCGTTGATCGGAAGCTATGTGCTCTATGACTACATCAGCCATGTGATGAGCCAGGGAAAACACGTGCGAGAAGGCACAACCGCAAGTCAGCCCGCTCGCATGACTGCGGCGCAGAAACTGCAACGAATCAATATCCCTCCCATGATTTATTTCAAGGCTTCACGTATCACCTGCTCACTATGGCTGCCGGTGCTGGTCGGTCTGGTCACTGGCGTTGTGGCCAGCGTGCTGGGGGTTGGCGGGGGTTTCATCAGGATGCCGGCATTGATTTACCTGGTGGGCTGTCCCACATTGGTGGCCGTTGGCACGGACCTGTTCGAGGTAATGGTTACCGGGGCGTACGGCGCGTTCACCTACAGCGTTAAGGGCCGCGTGGACCTGGTGGCGGCCATGTGGATGCTCCTGGGAGCGGCCATGGGCGCGCAACTCGGAACCGTGGCGGTCAAGTATGTGCGCGGATACTTTATCCGGCTCCTTTTCGCAGTCACCATTTTCGTTGCCTGCGCGTCAGTGCTGATGAAGCAGCTTGAATTTCAGGCAGCATCCGCCACGCTCATCCTTTCCGCGGGGATCGGCATCAGTTCGGTCATCATTCTGCTGCTGGTGCGTGGTATTATCAAAGAGCGGTCGGAAAACAGGAACAGAGGCAATTGGACGCATTAATGCGCTATAATATGGAGGCGGGAAATGAAGAGACTGAAATGGGCCGCGTTCGCGGCGTTTATGGCTTTCGCGGTTGCCTCATGCGAAAGCCCTCAGGTTTTCCAGGGAACCGTGGTCAGTTACGACGCGATTGCGAAGCAGGTCGTCATCAAGAATGAAGCCGCGCCCAACCAGGAGATGCTTTTCTCGCTGGAGGGCGCGGATATCGGGGCAGAACCCGGGGTTGGCGATCTTGTTCGCGTCGCGTACAAGGAGGAGGCCGGACAGAATAAAGTGGGCCGCCTCATGAATCTTGCCAAGCAGGATGAGCTGAAAAAAAGCGGCGGCGGACACTGATTCGTAAAGTCCGGGATTCCCTCTTTCCAAGGCATGAGCAACACGAACGATAAGACGGCCTTCTGGCAAAGACTCAAATCGCTGGCTGAGCTGATTGTCCGAAGCCGAAGCAAAGCTGAGGAGAAGAGGGCAGAGGCCGAGCATCTGAAGCTCATCTACGAACGTTTCCACACCATTCTGAAGGTGAATGACTCCGCTCTCGAGCTGTTTGCGGACATCGAGGACCACCTCCTCGGGCGAGAGCGGTTTTCTCTTTCCGGAATAATGCAGCGCATCCATCGCGTAATGCTGGATGTCTCGGCCATGATAAGGGCCTTGAATGACATCACGGAAGGGAAATATACCGATCTGTACGCGGCATTACGCCGCATCTATGCGGAAATCGATTTGAAATACGATGAATCCGCCGATACCCTGAAGGGCCCTCTGGTGATTCCCCTGGAACGTCTTAGACAGGATGACGCCGGCCTGGGCGGAACCAAGATGTCCAATCTCGGAGAAGTCAGGAATGTCCTTGGAATGAACGTGCCTGACGGCTTTGTGATAACGACTGTGGCTTTTCATCAATTCATGTCGGAGAATGGATTGTGGGAGTGGGCGGGCAGGCTGGAGGAGGTTCTGGACTTATACGGCTCACACGTGGCCGCCGAGGCGTGCCGCGAAGTCCAAAAGTCCATAATATCGGCGCCAGTGCCGGCGGCAGTGGAGGCCGAGATTTTCAACGCTTTCGATCGTTTGTCGGAAGGGCAGGAGATACTGGTGGCAGTGAGGAGCAGCGCGGTGGGCGAGGACAAAGCCGCCTCCCACGCGGGCCAGTATCTCACGGAGTTGAACGTAGGCCGGGATTGGCTGCTGGACGCATATAAGCATGTGATTGCCAGCTCATATGGCTTGGAGCCGGTGTCCTACCGACTTGAGCACGGCCTCACAGTTGCCGACAGCAAGATGGCGGTCGGCGTTATCAAGATGCTGGAGCCCCGATACAGCGGCATCATGTTCTCACGAGACTTTCAGGACCCGCAGGCCGACCACGTCGTCGTCAGCGCGACATCCGGTCTTTCAGATACGATCACGCGCGGCGGGATGAGCGCCGAGGAGATGGTTCTCTCAGAACATGCTGAAGAGAGCGCTTCAGAGTCAAGTCTCGAACCGGCGGGTCGCTCCGCGCTCAGGCATGCGGCGCGCGTGATTGAAACCCATTTTGGCGGGCCCCAGGATATAGAATGGGCGCTTGAGCGGAACGACAAGCTGTACATCCTGCAGTGCAGGCCGATGGGCGTCATGGGGCCGATATCCACTAATGGGCTTGTGAGTCCGGAGCCGGATAATCCCCTGATTTCGGGGGGAATTATGGCGTGTCCGGGGATAGGCGCGGGGCCGGTGTCCATTCTGCGCAGTGATGATGACCTGGACCGCTTCCCGATCGGAGGCGTTCTCGTGGCGAAACATTCGTCACCCAAGTTTTCCAGGGTTATGACCCAATGTGCGGCAATCATCACGGAAAAAGGTTCACCATCCGGGCACATGGCCATCCTGGCGCGCGAATTCCGGGTGCCGACAATCGTGGGAATGGAAGGAGCGATTAAGGTGCTGGAGAATTATGACGAGGTGACCGTCAACGCGGATACCACCCGGGTTTTCGAGGGTATCTTGCCAATGGCCGCGCAAGGCAGGGACCCCAAATCGCTTTATGAATCCCCTGCCATGCAGAAGCTCCGGCGGATCGCGAGTTTCGTGACGCCGCTCCATCTGATAGACCCAAACGCACGGAACTTCGCGCCCTCGCACTGCACGTCAGTCCACGATATCACGCGGTTCATACACGAGAAGGTCTTCGAGTCCATCTTCTGGTTTGGCGACCGCGCGCGCAAGAGCCAGCGATATGCGCTCAAGCTCGAAGGACACCTGCCTTACGACGTCTTCCTGCTCGATGTCGGAGGCGGTCTTGTGGAGGGGGCCGGCAATACCGACCGGGTGCCTCTTTCGGATATCCAGAGCGCCCCATTGAAAGCGTTTCTGGAAGGCCTTCTGGACGAGCGAAACAAGTGGGACAAACCCAGGTCGGTGTCTGCAAGAGGGTTCATGTCCGTGCTGGGCGGAGGCGTAGCCGGGCCGCCGCCGGAAGCTCAGGGAGTGGGCAAGCGCTCGTTCGCGATCATTTCAGATCGGTACATGAATTTCAGCACCAAGGCGGGTTATCACTTTAACACCGTGGACACGTACTGCGGCAAGAGCATCAATAAGAACTATATTCATTTTCGGTTCGAGGGCGGCGGCGCAAACGAGGTCCGGCGAGCACGTCGCTGCCGGTTTATCTCCATGGTCCTGGAAAGCCTCGATTTTCGGGTTCAATGCAGGCGCGACATGATGGTGGCGCGCCTTGAAAAATATGACCGCGAGACCATATTGACCCGCCTCGCGGACCTAGGAAGACTGACTTTGTGCACGCGACAACTCGACATGCTGATGGACAGCGACGACAGTCCGGACTTCTTCGCGAAGGCCTTTTTGGCCGGCGAGCTGGAGAAGTTCTGAGGATCGGATGAGAATCAGGAGGCCTATTTAACCAAGAATTAGCTCGGAAGGCGCCCCAAAGGAAAGACGGCCCGTTTACATCTTCGGGGGGAAGTGTTAGAATAGTGCCGCTATCGGAAGTCTGTCCTCGAATGACCGCAAACAGGAGATACTGTCATGGCGACACAGAGTGGTAAACTGCTGGATGTTGACCTTTCGTCTGGAAAGATTTCCACGCGCACTCTCGATGAAAAGACGCTCCGCGATTATATCGGCGGGAGCGGGCTGGCGGCGAAACTTTTTTTCGACGACGGCGTGCCCGTGGATTGCGATCCGCTCGGCCCACAGAACAACCTTTACATCCTGACCGGCCCGCTGACCGGCACGGGTCTGCCGGCGACGCCCCGATTCAGCGTGGCGGCGAAGTCGCCGCTGACCGGCATCTGGGGCGAGGCCAACTCGGGCGGCAACTTCGGGCCTTACCTGAAGTTCGCGGGCTGGGACGGCATTGTCGTTCGCGGCCAATCGAAGAAACCGGTGATGCTGCTTATTGAGGACAGCAAGGCAGAACTCAAGGACGCATCTGACCTGTGGGGCAAGGACACTTACGAGGTGGCCGACATACTGGCGCAGAGGTACGAGGGCAAGCCGGCAATCAGAAACATCTCGATCGGGCCGGCGGGCGAGAACCTCGTCAAGTTCGCCAACATCGCCGACGGCAAGCACGACTACGCGGGCCGCACCGGCTTGGGCGCGGTCATGGGCTCGAAGAAGCTCAAGGCGGTCGCGGTCAGGGGCACGGCGAAGCTCGCGCCCGCCGACGCCGAGGGTTTCGCCGAAATTCGCAAGGTCACGATGGACAAGGTGAACGAGGGCATGTTCACCATGGCGCTCAAGTCAATGGGAACCAATGCGGGCATGGTTATGGGCATGACGCAGGGCGACGTGCCGACGAAGAACTGGTCGCTCGGCGAGGACATGGAATGCGCGAACGAACTCAGCTCGATGGTGATGAACGAGAAGTATCTGACCAAGGGCTCGGCGTGCTACGGCTGCCCCATCGGCTGCAAGCGCAACGTCGAGGTGAAGGAAGGCCCGTACAAAATGGGACCCGGCGCCGGCCCCGAGTACGAGACGATGGGCGCGTTCGGCACGATGTGCATGATCTGCAACCAGGCGGCAGTCAACAAGCTGAATGAACTCGTGAACCGGCTGGGGCTCGACTCGATCTCGTGCGGGTGCACATGCGCGTTCGCGATTGATTGCTACGAGGCGGGAATCCTGACCGACAAGGATACCGGCGGCCTTAAGCTCAACTGGGGCAATGCCGACGCCGTGATTCAACTCGTCCAGAAGATCGCGAAGCGCGAAGGCATCGGCAACCTGCTCGCTGAGGGAAGCCGCGCCGCCGCGAAGAAGATCGGCAAGGGCGCATCTGAGCTGACGAGCGAGGTAAAGGGTCTCGAGGCGCCGATGCATGACCCGCGCGCGTTCCACGGGCTTGGGCTTGCATACGCGATGTCCATCCGCGGCGCGTGCCACCTGTCGCATCTCGACTTGTTCGCTGAACAGGGCGGCGTGGCGATGCCTGAGGTCGGCCTGGAGGGCGGGTACATCGGCCAGTCGAGCGAGGGCAAGGGCAAGCTCGTGTGGATAACCGAAAACCTCGCGTCGGTGCTGCAATCCAGCGGCTTGTGCTACTTCGGAGCGGCCTCGCTCGATTTCAACGATATGGTGAAGATGCTCAACACGACGACGGGCCGCAAGTATACCGTGGAGGACCTGATGAAGATCGGCGAGCGCATCTGGCTGCTCAAACGCGCGCTCAACAACATGATGGGCGTCACGGTCGAGGATGACAAACTGCCGAAGAAAATCCTGACGGCGACCAAGGAGGGCGGCGCGGCAGGGTCGGTTCCCGATATCGAGATGATGATGAAGGAGTATTATGACCTGCGTGGGCTGGACATGAAGGGCGTTCCGCGCAAGGACAAGCTCGCTGCCGTAGGTCTCACGGAAGTGGCTAAGAGATTGTAGGCCGCATACGAGCAACTTGAAAGCCGGAGGCGATGAGCCTCCGGCTTTTCTTTGGGTGTTGCTCAGGGCGGCTTGAGAACTGCCGCCCAACACGCCGAGACGCTTCACAGCACGTTCCGATGACTCATATGGTGGATATGAGCGATGAATGTCAATGCATCCGCCAAGGATTGTGATTCGTTTAGCGTGAAAGGCTTGATTTGTCAACAGCTCCGCAGAGTTGGGCAGACAAGGCGCAGTACGACCTTGACACCGCCAAGGCCTGAAGAGGTTTTCGACCAAACGCGGGAGATTTTCGAATGGCTGTCATTGATGTTGTAGTCGAGCGGCGCGTGAAGCAGGCACTTGACGCTTTGTCGAGGCACGCTCGAGTCAAAGCCGCGTATCTTTTCGGCTCGCAGGTCGAAGGAAATATCGACGAATTCAGTGACATAGATGTAGCAGCTTTTATTGAGACTCGGGATCACTGGGACTTTCGGAAGCGCGCCGAAATCGCAGTCATTATTCAGAAGGAAGTCGGAGATGACATCGATATCCACTTCTTTCCCGCCGAGGCGCTCACCCACGCCGAGCCCGCCAGTTTCGCCGCTTACATCCTCAAACACGGCGTCCCGGTCGCGATTGAGGGGGACAATTCGTGAGACCACCTGAAGGGCTCAGCTGAGAAACCCCGCGCATCGCGAAATAATACTGAGCGGGATTTGAGTTATCTCTCGGGCGGGAGGACCGCCGCCAGGCGCAGGCGCGAATCTTCCTCGGAATAGAGCAGTACCAGCAGCGTTTTGCGAGGATCGCGTTCCTGGGAAGGATAGAGGTACTTGACCCGTTTCGGGAGTATCACATTGAATTGCTGACCCGCAAACGTCGCGTGGTAGAATTCGCGGCTGGTGAACAGGTTGGGAGTGATCACCTCTTCAACTTGTGGAAACGTTTCCAAATATGTCTCCACGTCCTCGGTCACGTTTCGACAGATGATCTGTGACCGATGTATCTGTATCGGCAGGCCCATGCGCTTGTCCTGATTCGAATCAAATCCGATGTTGGGGTCGTCATATTTCCGAATCTGATCCATGCCCCACCAGCCCCAAAGAGGCAAGACGGCCACCAGCGCAACGTAGAAGACTTTCTTGCGGGCAAGGGGCGCCAGCACGCTCGCGAGAATGAGACAATAGCCCACAAGCGCGACATTGGCTCGCCAGGGAACGGGTGGAGTGATGGTGCTCGACGGGACAAGGCACGCCACCACCCACGCAGCGCCGAACAAAAGCAGTTTGGGCCGCTCCGTAAGATTGGCCGCACCTCCGCTCTTGCGCCATTTCCACACGCCCAAAGCGATTATTCCGATCAAAAGGGGAGCGGCTGCCGCAAGGTTCCACAATAACGAATGAATCGCGGCCAAGTCTCCTCTCGATATGAGAGCCATCGAGAGCAGATAGAGCGGGTCCACCATCATTGTGAGCATGGCGACCATATTTCGGAGGATTTCCAATCTTGAACCGGTCTCGTACAACCCCATGAACGTAAGCCTGCCGCCCAGCCAGAATCCGACAATTCTCACGGCCATATACAAAGCCAGTACCGCCCAGAGCAATATGTCGAGCGAATTGAGTTTCGGCCAGGAAATCCTGTCTCGGCGGTAGATGGCCGCGTACACGAGCAGAAGGGCCGGCATCGTCACGTTCACCTCGTTGAGCAAGAGGGCGGCGGCGAAGGCAATCGCGCAGAGAGCCTTGACCATCGCGCTTCCCGGGTTCATTGCCCTGAAATACAGCAACCACACGGCGAGGGCGGCCAGCAGAGTCAGCGTTTGCATGCAGATTGTCACCCAATAGATCGCGTGGAAGTTCGCGAGATTGACAAGGTAGGCGAGCCCGCAGAGAAAGCCGAGCTTCCGGTCGGCAGTAAGCCTGCAAGCGAATAGGAACAGCAGTGCGCCTGCGAGCGCATGCAGCGCCAGGTTCGCCAAATGCCACAAAACGGGGTCCATCCCGAAGAGTTGGCGCCCGATTGCGAAGTAGCCGTAGATTGCCAGGGGACGGTAGACCATGAAGAAGGGCGTGAATTCCCTGAGGAACTGGTTCATCCCGCCGATATCGAGGACATAGAAATCCTCTTTCGTGAAGTAGTATCCCAACGCATCGCCGAAGCAGATGAAGACAACAGTCAGATAAGAGGCGAAGACCAGGAAGAACGAGCGTTTGGATGCGCGAGGAAACGCCTGCTTTTCCGGGGAGCCACTGCCAGTTTCGGAAACGTTTTCTGATTTCTTTGTCAGTGTCAGTAAGGCCATCCAAGAGGTCTTCAAATCAAACCCGAAGGGTCACAACTTGTTTCGCGGTTTTCGCCGCGCCATGCGCCGACAAGATTATAGTCTGCCATCCCGGGTGTGTTCAATACGTGTTGCGAACTTATCTTCTCAAGAAGTTTATCAGATTGAGCAGGAGGGTGAGGAGAATGCTGAGAATAATGCAGGTTATGATGGGGATGTAGATGCGGTAGTTGTTCCCTCGGATGTCGATGTCGCCCGGCAGCCTGCCTATCCAAGGAATCTTGGGCGCAAGGAGCACGACGAGCCCGATCGCGAAAATGACCGTGCCCACAATCATCAGGAATCTGGCCAGTTCGGTTCGCGGTTCCATGTCGTTGAAGGTCTTACACGAAGCAACACCCGCAGTGAGCGCGAATGAATTCGCACCTACGGCTTCATTGCGCGCATATGGTCATTGATGTATCCCAACAATTCATTATACAGTTTTTTGTTGGAGGCCGCCAGGCAGGAGCGAAGATTGGCGGACGAGGTATCGAGCAGGAGCATGTCCTCGAGCGAGTTGCCATAGGCGTCGCTGATGATTACGCCCGCCTGTTTGGCGATCAGGTGGGCGGCTGCGATGTCATATGAGCTGAATCCGGTGAGCCGCCCGCAGGCGGTGCGCCGGAAGACCGCCTCGGTCTTGGGCGCATCGCGCAGGATGCGGTTGGCGATATCCACATAGGCGTCGAGCTGGCCGGTCACGATGCGGCTGATCGAATAACATGTGCTGTTGCAGGAGAAGAAGCCGCCTCTTACCGAAGAGACATCGATGAGGTCGGCCATCACGGGGAACACGAGCGAGGCTGGCCGGCCCGGCATGGTAAGGCTCCAGCGGAGCAGGCTGAGGTCATGAGTTTCTGAAAGCGCAGGTTTGGCCGCGTTTCCGCCGACCGTTATCTCGACTGGCCCATCCTTCTCGGCGTAGAAGATGCGGTCGCCCACGATCTCAGTCAACACGCCGTGGGTAACATCGGCCAGCGTGGGCCGCGCGCCGAAGCGCGCGAGTGCGATCGAGACCATGCACGCCTCGAACCCGCTCTTGGCATTGCGGCTGCCATCGATCGGGTCAACCACGAGCAACCACCCAGGCTTTCCGCTGGGCGGCGTGACGAGTCCCTTATCTTCTGAAAAGCACGCGACTGGCTTGCCGGCGCGGGCGAGGAAATCGGCGAGATGCTGTTCCGCGATTTGATCTATCTTAAAAGTGGCGTCGCCGCTGGGAGCACTGCCGACCACCTCTCCGCCGCGCGCCTGGAGCACCCAGGGCCGCACGGACTTACGGACGGCGGAGGCGAGATTGAGCAGGAGATCTTTCATCAGGGTGCTTTTCTGAAATGGTCGAACGAGCGCGCATCGAGGGGGCGCTCGCCGCCATCTTGGAGGATGTGAATGCCCTCAAATGCGTCGGATATCTCACCTATCCGCGCCAGCGGCAGGTCAAACTGTTCCGACCACTCGTTCGCAAGGCGCTCAAACTCCTTCGGGGCGAGTGTGAACAGCAGTTCATAATCTTCGCCGCCCTCGAGCGCGTACTTGAGCGGATCGCGCCCGGCAGAATCGCAGAATTCCTGGAGGTTCCTTGAAAGAGGAATGTTTCCGGCCTGGATGCGAGCGCCGAGGCGGCTGCTCTCGCAGATGTGCGCCAAGTCGCCCGCCAGTCCATCGCTTATGTCAATCATCGAATGGATATCGAAATTCTCGCAGAGGAACGCGCCCTGCTCGCACCGCGGCTCGGGAGCGAGGTGCGCCTCGGCGAGCGCGCTGCGCCGCTCCGTGTCACGCTCAATCGCCTTTCCGCTGAGCAGGTCGAGCCCGGCGGCGGAATCGCCGAGATAACCGGTCACAACGATTGCGTCGCCCGCCTTCGCGCCCGACCGCAGCGCATACTTTCCACGTGGACATTCGCCCGTCATCGAGACGTCGATGACTATCCTGTCGGGCGAGCGCACCGTGTCGCCGCCCGCGAGCGTGACGCCGTAATCACGGCACATGGAGCGGATGCCGACATAGAGGTCCTGCGCGAACTCGGTTGGCGTCGAGGACGGGAACCCGACCGAAACAAGCGCGAACAAAGGCCTGCCGCCCATCGCGGCGACGTCGCTCAGACTGCACGCCATCGCCTTGCATCCGATGAGAAAGGCCGACGCGGTCTTCCGCGTGAAGTGAACGTCCTCGATGAGCATATCGCAAGTGGCGAGGAGGTAGCGGCCCTTCGAGATTTCGTATACGGCGCAGTCATCACCCACGCCGACGACCGTTCGCGGGTCGTAGGTGAGGCCGTCGGTCATGAGCCGTATCATTTCGAACTCGCCCATCTCGCCTACGTGCGGCGTCATTTCTTCACCCAGGCCCCATCCTCCATCTGGAGAGGAGTGCCCGCCCATGCCTTCTGACGGGCCTGCTGCGCGAACAGTTCCCGCACGCGACTCACGCCCTGATTGCCCACTCCTGCGGCCTTGGCCACCTGCTCATGAATCGTGCGCCGGTCCCGGTTCTCGAGCCAGACGACATATGCGGCACGGTCTTTGTCGCTGCTGTCTCGGGAACAAGCGGCGCCGCCGAGGTTCTCAATAAAGCCCTGACGGTTCTCGCCCACGCAGCCCTTCTGCTCAAGGTCATACACCGCGGGACGGCGGAGGATTCTTCCGCGAACCGCGGCCAGCATGATTTCATTGTCGGCGCCGAGTTCGGCCAGAGCCGGGGCCTTTTGCCTGATCTCTTCGGCGCCGATTATAAGGCTAATCGGGTCGATATCTGAGAGCACTTCGCCCGTTTGAGGGTCGACGCCTATGTTTTCCGCCTTGGGCTGCTCGAGCCGGGTATTTTGGACAAGGTCCTCTATCTGACCTGCCAACGTGGCTATCTTATCATCGGGAAAAGATGACTGTTCCTGTTCGAAGGACATCCACCCGGCGCAAGAAGTCAGCACCGACACACACAAGACAGCCACACAGCAGTGAGTCCTCTTTAGCATCGTCAGCCACCGCCTTATCAATTTTAGCGCTTCCAGGCGCCTTGCCGGAGAGAAGCTTAAGTGACAAAATAATAATAGAAATCCCCAAGCATTCAATGATTCAATTGAGTTATTGACACGGAGGGGAGGTATATGAGACTCGTAATTGACTGGTTCGATTTCCAGATAATGTTTTCAATCATTATCCTAGTGTTATACCTTTTTGTAGTAGGATTCTTGGTTCTTTGACGGCCGCGGCGCCGGCGCAATTATATCATCGCCGGGGGCCGAATTCAACCACGGGCCAGCGGGGTAAAAGCGGCGCGCGGCCTTGACTTGAAGGGTGTCACGCATTATAATAAGAAGGCGTGGCACTCTTTTTATGTGGGGGCCGCGCACATCTTTGATGTGCGCCAGTAGCTCAAGTGGACAGAGCAACGGCCTTCTAAGCCGTGGGTTGAGGGTTCGAGTCCCCCCTGGCGCGCGCAAGATTGGCCGGCGTTCGTGGGTTGTGGTCTTAGAAATGTCCCCGAGTGCGCGGCGCTATATGGTGGGCGTAGCTCAGTCCGGTTAGAGCACCAGGTTGTGGCCCTGGGGGTCGCGGGTTCAACTCCCGTCGCTCACCCCACATTTTTACTATCCCAAATGCCTCACTCGTACTTTCCGAATTTCCTCGCGGCGTGGACCATTGCGATGTAGTTCTCGGGCTTGCAGCCGGGGTGAATGCTGTTTGACGAGGACATGATATAGCCGCCGCCGGGCGCTGCGGCCTCGATTGTGGTTCGCACCGCATCTTCCAGTTCTGCCGTTGTCCCCTCGCACAGCAGATACATGCAGTCTATATTGCCCATCACGCACGCTTTTCCTTGAAGATGACGCTTCACCTCGCCGATGTCCATGCACTGAGGCTGGATGGGATGGATGCCGTCGAAGCCGCAGTCGAGGAGCATGTCTAGGATGGGCCAGAGGTTGCCGTCGGAATGCTTGAATATCTTCGCGCCCTTGCGGTGCACGTTGTCCACGATCTCCTTGTGGTACGGCCCTATGAACTCCGCATAGTGGGCGGGCGACATCAGGCTGTTCGTGTTGAAGGCGAGGTCTCCCTCAAGGGCGATGACCTCGGCGCCCGCGTCAATTGCCATTGAATGGAGTTTCATGCAGTAGTCCGTTGTCATGCGCGCGAGTTCGCGCACGAGTTTGGGCTGCGTCAGGTAGTCCAGGAGCAGCTTCTCCATCGCGCCCCGCAGGCTCCAGCTCAGTTTGAACGTGCCGGGCGTATGAAATACGATCGCGCGGCGTCCCTTGAATTTCTGAACAGCGTAATGAAGCCCCATCAACTCGGCGGGGTCTGGAGTCCCGAGTCTGAAGGTCTTTAGATCGGCCGCGTCCTGAATGGGACCGTCCACCGGATAGGGAGACCCGTGGTCGCTCAGCCGCAATACTACGCCGAGTTCATCGCGGATAAGGTTTTGGCCGAACTTTTCCCGTTGTCCGAGCGGCAGCAGCGTGATGCCGTCCAGGTCCAGTTCTTCCACCAGCGTGCACATCGCCTCGAAGAGTTGTATCTTCTCCTCCAGCGTCATGTCGCTGGCCTGCTTCAGAGGCGGGACATCGGAGGTGAAATAACGGGCGATCCCGATTATGCTCTCTTCGTTGAAGGCCAGTTCCCACACGGGAACTCTGTCGGGCTGCTTCAAGGCAAGCGCCGCCAGCATTCTGTCGCGGGGCTGCATGTAACTCTCCTTTCGCGTCAATCGGCGCCACGATGATCCGGCGGAAATATAATATTGTATTTGGCGGACAGTTGCAAGGTAAGAGCGGGGCCCTGGAAGGCCGGAGGCTCTCTTAGTGCTCAGACACTCACAAGGCGAAAGGGAGAATGCAGGGGCGCGGCGCGTCGGCCGATACCCTCCGTCTGTCCGACCGAGCGGATTCCCGCTTCTTGGCCTCGATGTGGCGGGAAGGTCGGGGGATGCGGGAACCGCCCGGTCGTAAACGCGCAGCCACGTGTCTTCCGGCTCGGCGCGCCTTGCCCCGAAAACAAGCGACGCTAGCAGACAAAGACGTTCTTGACCACCAAGACGCCAAGAAATCGTCAGGATTGGATGATTTTGGCAAACCCAGTCCCCGAAAAAAAGACCAATCATGCGGCTGAAGAAACTCACCATTGTGGAGATCGTCGCCATCATGCTCGTCCTCGGGATATCGGGGCCTTGGCTTTGCCCTTGTTGGGTTCGGCCCGGGAGAGCGCCCACCGGAGCACGTGCGTCGAGAACCTGAAGCAACTGGGCATGGTGTTGAGCCTGTACGCGACCGAAAACAAGGACCGATTCCCGCGGATTGACGACACGAAGAACAATCTTATCTTCGACGCGAATCTTCTTTTCCCCGAATACGCGCAGGACGCGCCCATCGCTGTGTGCCCGGCGTCGCCGGGCTTCGACCCGAAGACCACGTTCCGGCTCAAATCAAACGCGCGACACCCGTTCTTTGAAGTCGGCGACGTGCATCCCGACTGCATCACGGGCGACAGCTACACCTATCTGGGCCTCGTGACTTTCAACGACAAAGACGCGGAGACCTTTTTCGGGATCTATGACAATCTGTCGAAGCTATCTCACGCCGCAGAAGCGTACCGGCTCATCGGCCCCGGGGGCTCCGCCTCGCTTCCCGTTGTCTGGGACAGGCCGACCGCGAAGAAGAAAGCTCGAAACCATCCGGGCCTGCCGTTTGGAGAGCCGGGCCGGGAGTCACACGCGGCGCCTGTGAACCTCCAACTCCTCGACTTGATCCGAAGCTCGGATTTGACCCTCCGCTCTCATGGCTCATGGCGGGCAGGACGGAG
>CAZEBC010000042.1:0-1631 GCA_964510165.1 uncultured bacterium | reverse complement strand
TCCGAAGCTCGGATTTGACCCTCCGCTCTCATGGCTCATGGCGGGCAGGACGGAGTTCGCTCTTCTTTCCATCGCATGCGCGATGCTTCTCACGACGATGTTGATGAGGCTCTCCAACGCGCGCCAGAAAGCATTGGTCGGCGCGTTCACCGCGTTGGCCGTGCTCTGCCTGGCCGTGTTGCCGTTTCTCCTGATGGCCTTTCTGCGAACGTCCCAGTTGAGCCAGGATTCCGATTTCGACTCGAACGGGATATGCCTGCAAAGCACCGCGTACACTTGTGGCCCGGCCGCGGCGGCGACTGTACTCCGCAGGCTTGAAGTGAGGGCACGGGAAGGAGACCTGGCGGCACACGCTTATTCGACGCCGGTTTCAGGGACCGGCGCATGGCTCCGCGCGGGAGGTCGAATACCAGATCGGCCTGGCGCATCGGCTTGGCTATCTGTCGGAAGGCGAGCTCAAGTTCCTGAACTCGAAGTGCGAAGAAACCGCCAAGGTCCTTAACGGCCTCATCCGTTCCTTCAGCGGGAAATAACCTCCGGATTCCGGGCTCCGGACTCGTCAGAAGGATGCGCTGAGGCCCAGGATGACGCGGTACTCGGTGTCGTGCTGCTCGCCGCGCGAGGCCTCATGGATCGGGACGCCGACGGACATGTATCCGGCGAAACGCTCGTGCACGGTCAGGCGGACGCCAGGAGAAAGATATATCAGCGTCCCGCCGCTGTTTCTATCCGACACTCGCTCCACCTTGTCTCGATCATGCCATTCGCCGTTGAGTTCCAGAATCAGGTCCCACAGCAGATGCGAGTGCGAATGCTCGGCGACGTGGTCCGCGTGATCGTGTTTCCGTTCCGCGTTCAAGCGGGTGGACACCGCGAAGTTATAATTGAGAATGTCGCCGAGCGTGGTGTCCTGCGAGCCTTCCGTCGTGAACGCATACAGAACGTTCGCGTCGAGACAAATGCGGCCCCACCTTCGTGTCACCGCCACTCCCAGCATGGGGTCCCAGGAGCCTGATCCCGGCTGATGCTCGGTCTCGAACCTTTCGTCGTCGTCATCCTTCTCGTCTGTTTCGCCGGTCGGCGTCTTGAGTCCGGCGAGGAGGGCGGCGTCCCAATCGTTCGCGCTGAAGAAGCGATACTGTCCGAACAACGTGAGGTCTCCCACGCCGTCCGAATCTCCATGTTCATGCGCTTCGGGCTCGCCGTCCTCCAGATGTCCCTCGCGGATATCCGTGCGGCGCACATAGGGAATTCGGGCGCTGAGCGTGAGGTCATCCGTCACCCCGTAGCCAACACCGACGAACACTGCGAGCAGATCGTCGGTGCTGTGGACCTCTTCGCCACTGGCCGCAAGGGCCGCCAACTCACCGTCGCCGAAGTCATCGAACTTCACATATTCCGAACGCGCGCCAACGGCCCAGCGTCCCTTCCCAAGGGGCGTCGCTGAAACGGTGACGATAGGACCTACCTGATCGGACCCGAATCCCACGGTCGGATGATCGGCCGCGGCGGTCCCCGCGAGCAGCGTCAATGCCGCGACAACCAGCGCCATGAGCGGTCCCGCATGGTGCACCATACAATTGTTCCTTCCGTATTACGGCTGATAGCCGTCGGTCAGTGTCTCGAGGAAG
>CAZEBC010000041.1:18430-24062 GCA_964510165.1 uncultured bacterium | reverse complement strand
GGGCCATCGCCTACGGGCTGGACCTGTCGGACCTGAGAGCCAGCGTGAATAAGAAACGCCTGACGATTCTCGAAAGGATGGACCAATTCAAGGGAATCGCTTCGTATCTTTCGGGCACGGACTAAGAAAGTCAACCGGGCGCGGAACCTCGTAAATCCGCGCAGTTGATGGAAGGTCTTTTGGTCGACGAGCTCTCGGAAGATCGCACTTGCAAAATTCCCGGCAGTGTGGTATATATAAGGGAGATGGTAAGGACAAAGAAATCCCTGCCATGCTCGTGAAGACCTGATAAATTTGAGCCAACAGTTTTGTCAAGGGAGCCTTAGATTTTCAGGTGTATTGCAGGCCGCCTCGGCGCGGAAGCAAAAAGCTTGAATGCGGGCACCCACCTGGACCGCGAGGTTCAAGGGATCATGTCTCACGGCATTGCGGGGATTTTTTCATCTCCAAGAAAAAAGAACACGGTCAACCATGACCGTGTTCTTGTGTCTGCGTGCGCCGCAAGAGTTATGGGCCGAACCTCATTATCACTCCGAACGCCACCGGATCGCCATCCGGCATCGCGTAAACTTGTCCCGTTCTTCGGCGCTCCTGCCGCACATCATAGCTGAAGACCGGCTTGCCATCGGCACTGTCCAGTCTTCCCGCCTGTCCGGCAGGGTCCAACCCACTCTCATTACCACTCAGGCTGGGTGACCATCGCGTCTCTTGATATTGGATTGGTGGCGCCGTTTGCAATGGGTCATCGCTACTGTTGCTTTCTTCGGGAATTCCATTCATATCTTCGTCGCTGGGCTCGAACAGAATATAATCGCCGTCCTGATCGGCAGGATCGCTGGCGTAAGCGTCGGTCCCAACATCTTCACCGCTCTGCATCGTGAGGTAGTAATTGTGTAGGCCGTGGTCCTTTCCGTCGAGTCCGACGCTGTATATCACCCAACGATTGTAATAAGGAGGAGGATCTGCCATGTACTCATCCAGCGCTCCGGTTGTCATGTTCGCGTTATCCCATTTCTTGTATTTAGGCATGCCGTGCATGGTCTTGTCGGTCACGTTGCCCGCATAGTAATGATAGTACGTGTCCTCGGTGAAGTTGTCCATGAGCGCCTGGATATCTTCAGCCGAGAACATTCCAAGCCTGTCATAATAAGTGCCGTCGAGCCTGCCATTGTTCGCCGTAGGATCATTGGCGCCCAGCCAGGGATATATGCCTGTGTCTTCATTCGGATCGAGGCGATAGTTGCTCTCTGTTCCGTCCGTGTCGGGGCCGGTGTAGAGGGTATTGACCTCCCATTGATTGGTGGTGTAGTTCCATCGGAACGGTCCCCGTCCATCGATCCCGCGGTCCTCACTGTAGAACACCCCTGTCCCCAGTGCGTCGTTTCCCATAGGCGGATAGGTGTCCCACTCAGCGTAATACTGCTCGAGGGCCGTCTCTATCTGGCGCAGTTGCTCCTTGGCGGCGCCAATTCGGGCTCGCTCTCGAATCCTTCCGATGGCGGGAAGCGCGATGCTGGCAAGTAAACCGATGATAGCGATAACGGCGAGCAATTCAAGAAGGGTGAATCCTGCGGGGCTGAGCGTCACGCGGCACGGCTTCCTGGCACGTCTCATCTGCGGCCTCCTTGGGTCGAGCGTTAACCGCCGAGATTACGCTTGTCCATAAACAAAAAATCTTATCCTTTTCCCCGGATAAGATTCGAGAAAGCAATCCACTTTTCCTCCCATAAATTGTACACCATGCCGCCGATTGTGTCAAGCCATTTTTTCGTTGATTTGCCTCTGTACGCTCATATATACTAGATTTTGGAGACAACAATGTAAGGTTTTGATCCCCGAGAATACACGGATTCGTAGTATAGATAACCATGCGTGATCTGTTGCAGGACTTGAATGAGCCTCAGCGCAGGGCCGTCACCACCACGGAAGGACCCGTCCTTGTCGTGGCCGGTGCAGGAAGCGGCAAGACACGAGTCATTACCTACAGGGTCGCGTACCTGATAGGGGCGCGGCGCGTCTCGCCGTACAATATCTTGGCGGTCACCTTCACCAACAAAGCCGCCGAAGAAATGCGCAACCGCCTCTACCGCCTTCTCGGCACGTCGGACCTTGAGGCGTGGATAAGCACGTATCACTCACTCTGTGCCCACCTGCTCAGGCGAGAAGCGCACAGGCTGGATTACAAGCGGAACTTCGGCATCTACGATGAATCGGACCAGCTCTCACTCATCAAACACTGCATGAAGGACCTCCAGCTCGCAGAGCGCGATTATAACCCCCATGCGATCCTTGCACATATCGGCGCCGCAAAGGCCGCCGTGCTCGACCCGGAAGGTTATACCCAACTCGCTGGCAGTCTTTTCGAGGAGCAGGTCGCGCGAGTCTACGTAGCTTACCAGCAGACCCTTCGCTCGAATAATGTCATGGACTTCGATGATTTGCTGAAAAACATGCTCAAGATTCTCATGGAGTTTCCGGATTGCGCCGACAAATACCGGAGGCTGTTCAGATATGTTCTGGTCGATGAATTCCAGGACACTAACCGGGTGCAGTATGAGATCGTTCGCGAACTGGCGAAGGAGCACCGCAACCTCTGTGTGGTCGGCGATGAGGACCAGAGCATCTATAGCTGGCGCGGCGCCAATATCGAGAATCTGTTTGACCTGCAAAAGGATTTTCCGGATGCAGTGCCCATCTTTCTTGAGGAGAACTACCGCTCCACCCGGAGAATCCTTGACGTCGCGAACGCGATCATTGAAAACAACCGGCGACGCAAACCCAAACGGTTGTGGACAAAGAACGAGGAAGGGGAGAAGATTGAGTGGTACGCGGTCTCCGACGAATATGATGAAGCGCGCCTCGTGATCGAGATTGTCTACAGACTCCAGCGGGAGAAACCTGAACTAAAGAATAACGACATTGCAGTATTCTATCGGACAAACGCACAATCGCGGGTTATCGAAGATCAACTGCGGAGCGCAGGCATACCCTACGTAATCGTGGGCGGCGTCCGCTTCTACGACCGTAAAGAGATAAAGGACGTAATGGCCTATCTCAAGGTGATCGCAAACCCGAGCGACAACGTCAGCCTCAGAAGAATCATAAACACGCCTCCGCGCGGCATCGGCAAGACTACGCTCGACCGGCTCGAAGAATTCGCCTCCCGAGAGCGGATATACTTGTTTGAGGCCATGGGCCGCGCAGGCGAGATGCCGAATCTCAGGGCCGACGCTCGACAGAACGTCCTTGGTTTCCGAGACTACCTTCTGGAATTGACCAAAAAGAGCAATGGAATGACCGCCCAAAAGCTTATTGAAGAGGTCATCGAAACAAGCGGCTATCAGGAAATGTTGCGGCAGGACCCGTCCTTCGAGGCGAAGGGGCGTCTTGAAAACCTCGGCGAGCTTCTTTCGGCGGCCGCCGAGTTTGCTGAAGAATCCGACGATCCTTCTCTGGACGCGTTCCTTGAGAGAACCGCCCTCCGGACTGACATTGATGAGTGGGACGAAGCCAGAGACCTCATCACGCTCATGACGCTCCACATGGCAAAGGGATTGGAGTTTCCCGTCGTCATCATGACGGGAATGGAGGAGGGCCTTTTTCCGCACATCAACACGCTCGATTCCGAAGCCGGCCTTGAGGAAGAGCGCAGGCTCTGCTATGTCGGGATTACCCGCGCCCGGAAACGCGTCATCCTCACCTCGGCCGAAATACGTAGAATCAGAGGAGCGCCGACCCCGCAAGTGCCTTCCAGGTTCATATCCGAAATACCCGATGAGCTGCTTGAATCCTATGGTTCAGCCCCCGACCGGATACATGACGAGTATTACCAGGAGATGCCAGACTATGACGGCGACCGATTCCGCGTGGGCGACGTGGTCGAGCATTCCGCCTTTGGGACGGGCCGGATTCGTTCTTTCAGTGGAAGCGGCGACAAACTGAAAGTAGCCGTCCAGTTTTTCCGCGACAACAGACAGAGGGACTTGCTCGTGAAGTTTGCGTCCCTGAAGAAAAAGTGAAAGGGGCTTTCGTCATGTCGCTTGATGAGATTCGAAAAAGGATTGACCTGATGGACAACGAGATCATCCGGCTCCTGAACGAACGCGCCAAGGCCGCCATCGAAATCGGTAAGATCAAGGAACAGTCAAACTCCCACGTGTACGCGCCCGCCCGCGAGAAGGAAATAATGGAGCAGATTTGCGCCAAGAACAGGGGGCCGCTTACAAACGAAGCGCTGAAATCAATCTATAAGGAAATCATCTCCGCCAGCCGAAGCCTCGAGAGACCACTCACCGTCTCATACCTTGGTCCGCGCGCAACGTTCACCCATCTGGCCGCCCTTCAGAAGTTCGGCAACTCCACCAGTTACCTCTCTGCCAGGACCATTTCCGACGTGTTTATCGAGGTCCGAAAGGGCCGTGCCGATTTCGGCGTCGTCCCCATCGAGAACTCGACCGAAGGAAGCGTCAGTCACACCCTCGACATGTTCATGGAATCGGACCTGAAGATTTTCTCCGAGATCATGCTTGAGGTGACCGAAAACCTCATGTCCAAGGGACAACTCAAGGACATCACGAAGATATATTCGCATCCGCAAGCGCTCGGGCAGTGCCGGCGTTGGCTGGAAGCCAACGTGCCTCATGTGGAATTGGTGGCGACCTCCAGCACCGCACAGGCGGCGGAACTCGCCGCAAACGATTCCACCGCCGCCGCCATCGCCAACGAATTGGCGGCAGAGGTGTATCACCTGGACTTGCTTGTCCGCAGAATAGAGGACAACCCCAACAATTACACGCGCTTCTTCGTGATAGGACATTCGAGCACTGAAAAAAGCGGCCGTGACAAGACCTCCCTCATGTTCTCGATCAAACACAAGGCCGGCGCCCTCGCGGAGGTCCTCAGGATATTCGCCAATTACGGCATCAATCTCACTCGCATCGAGTCCAGACCTTCACGCCAGAGGGCATGGGAGTATGTTTTCTTTGTTGATGTGGAAGGGCACTTCGAGGATGAACACCTGTCACGGGCGCTCTCGGAAGTCGCCACGAACTGCATCTTCCTGAAAATCCTCGGTTCATATCCGAGCGGAGAATGAGGCGCCAGCACAATGCCGAAACCGGACAGAATGTTCAGGGTGCTTGACGCAAACGCGAATCGCGCGCGTGAAGGCCTGCGCGTAGTTGAAGAATATATCAGGCTGGTCAAGAACAACGTTGACTATACCGCGCGACTGAAACAATTGCGACATGACGTTACGGCAGCGGTCGGTCTGATGCAGATCGACCGCGAATTGATCGAGGCGCGTCAGAGCGACACCGACGTTGGGGCAGGGTCGCCGTCGAGTTCCGAGGGCAGGCGTGCAGACCTCGAGCACATCGTCACGGCCAACCTCCGGCGGTCACAGGAAGCGCTGCGAGTGCTGGAAGAATACTCCAAGTTGATATCCGTGAATGCCTCGGCCGAATTCAAGCGCATACGCTTTGAAGTATACACAATCGAAAAAGTAATAAGGCTCGATTCCCGGCAGGAAGGCGGGAACACAAAATGAATGAAATGAAGCACGGAAATCCCATCATCCAAATCAAGAAACTTACAAAAACCTTCGGCGGAATGAAAGCCGTCGACAACCTCT
>CAZEBC010000041.1:0-18330 GCA_964510165.1 uncultured bacterium | reverse complement strand
CAAATCAAGAAACTTACAAAAACCTTCGGCGGAATGAAAGCCGTCGACAACCTCTCTCTTGATGTTGCCGAAGGCGAGTTCTTTTGTTTCCTCGGACCGAATGGAGCCGGGAAGACCACCACAATCAAAGTCCTGACTGGACTGCTCAGGCCGACTTCCGGAACCGCGTTCGTAGGAGGACATGATATCTCCATTGACCCTGTCTCCGCCAAGCGCATCATCGGGTATATTCCCGATCATCCCTATCTTTACGAGAAACTCTCCGGACGCGAATTCATGCGTTTTGTGGCGGGAATGTACCACGTCAATGGCGAGGCGCTCGACGAGGAGATCGAAACCCTGCTGGGGTTGTTCGGAATAGATGCCTACGCTGACCAACTGATCGAGGACTACTCGCACGGGATGCGGCAGAAACTGATTTTCAGCGCTACATTCCTCCATGCGCCGCGCGTGGTTATCGTGGACGAGCCATGGGTCGGACTCGACCCCAAGAGTATCCGGTTTGTGAAGGACTACCTGAAAATGAAGACGCGCGAGGGCGTCGCCATTTTCATGTCCACTCACACGCTCAGCATTGCCGAGGAAGTCGCCGACCGGATCGGCATAATTCACAAAGGCAGATTGATCGCGCTGGGAACAGTCGAAGACATCAAGGAAAATAAGCTAGGAAACCTCGAAGACGTCTTCCTCGCGCTGACCGCGGAAGAACCCGAAATCCAGCCGGCCTGACCGGCCGCGCCCATTCCTGTGCTTTGAGAAACCGGGTGAGTGTGGTATAATTCCCGCATTATGACTCGCTTAAAACACGCTTGGGCGACTGCCTTCGTCGTTTTGATCACACTTGTGGTTATCGCGATCGAGGCATCGGCCGGCTCATTTGGTCCCGACATTGATGTGCTGGCGCGCGCGCTTCGAAGGGCCCTTGGCGATGAGACCAACACTGGCAGGCCCCGCGTCGCAGAGGCAAGATGCGGGAAGGTGGGGGGCGAGGATATACTCGTGCTGGCTCTGAACGCCAATCGCGAGCCTCTCGCAGCCGCCCTTCGCCATGGCGTTCTGTCCGATGTCGCGAAAACCGCACTGGTCCTCAAGAGCTGGGAGTGGCCGCTGAAGGTCGAGCGGGTCATGATATCCGAGCGTCTGAGTAATGGGCAGGAAGATCCCGCAATGGATTTCCTGCTGTTTACCTGTGTCATTTCCTCCCAGAAAATCCGTGAGACGGACTGGAAATCTTTCAACCCCGCCAAGATTCCCGATATTGCGGAATCCGCAAAGTTCTATGAGAATATGAAGTAGTGGTCGAGGTATAAATAGGTGAAAGGGAAAGAAAAATGAAGAACGGAACGCTCACCAACATCCTTCTTGCCCTCGTTTTCCTGGCGCTTCTGGTCAACCTCGTTGCTCCCCTCTTACGGGGGACCGAAGTTGCGGCGGTAGACTACGAGGACGACTCGGTTCCGCCTGCTGTCCAAGCTGCGAAGGTGGCACAGGAGATAGCGCCCGACAGGCTTGCCGGCCAGATTGCCGACGGCCTGCGAGCCATTGCGGACTCCAACCTTCAGATTGCTGGCGCCATTCTCGAGCATGCAAGGTCAAATGACCGCATCGCGTACTCATTGGACAGGGTCGCGATCGAGATGCGAACCCAAGGAGCGTCCGAGTAGCGTCCCGGGAAATTCATACCCGCAGTGATATCCGGAGTCAATTGTTGATGGTATGTCATATGTGGAGTGTTTTTGCATGAAGATGCCGGGTTTTGTCATTCTTATTCTCGTTCTGATTTCCTTATGGGGTTGCAGTTCCACCGCTCGAAGGACCCCTGTCCTTGGTGACATCGATGTTCTAAGGTCGTCTGAGAACCGGCGAACCTATCAGGCCGATTACGATACGGTCTTCCGCGCGGCGGTCGACGCTCTCAGACAGGTGGACAACAACACCGCCAAGCTGGTGAAACACGATCAAGGTCTCATCCTGTTCAAGAAGCCGAACGAGACGGGCGTCATCAATGTGTACGTGAAGAAGATAGATGAACAGACGACAAGCGTGGAGATCGAGGCCAAGGATAAGCGGAAATACTGGTTTGACGATTCCGACGCGCATGCAAGGGACGCTTTCTTCTCCGAACTTGACAAACTGCTGCTTGTGTCAACCGGAGGAATGGAAGAGGGACAGCCAGTCCTCGCGCAACCGGACACAGCTCAACCTCCGCCCGCAACCACGGGTGATTCCGACAAGAAGGCCGAACTTCTGTCACGCTTGGTAGAACGTTTGCGACTCACCGAGAACCAGCGGTTCCTCGAAAAACTTTCTTTCGATGAACTTTCGGTTCTTGAGGAAAAGGTGCGGCCGTTCGAGTCACTCTCGGCCACCAACGAGGAATTGGGTAGGCGTTGCGCCGCATGCTATATAGACCTGGCACGTCTCTACCATGATTCCGGCCAGTATGCGCGGGCTGCCGAAGCCCTCAAGATCGCCATCGCTGTTGAGCCTGACAACGCGGTCGCTCACTGCAATCTGGGAGACGTCTACAAGCATCTCCGACTCTTCGAGGACGCAATCAGGGAACTCGAACAGGCTCAGAGCCTGGACCCCGCCCTCCCCGATACCTACATCAACCTCGGGATCATCTACGACGATTACGTCGTGGACGATCAGAAGGCCCTTCAAAATTACACCAAGTACCTGGAAGTCGGCGGCGCCGACGAGCAAGTTCGGATATGGATCAAAGCGCTTCAGGAAGGTTCTTGATTCATCTTCCGTAACCCTCATCATTGCGGAAATTTGCTCGGCGCCTCCTCATAGGCCCTCCAGTGAGCAATTTGTGCACTCCTGAATCATCAAAGAATGAATTTCTTGAATCCTTGCGTTTTCTTCCTCACCCCAATCCTCTCCCACAGGGAAAGGGCGCATTCATCTTGACCTTCTCCCAACGGGAGAGGGTAGGGTGAGGGGGCTTCGATTGCGACTCCGCCGCGCTGTGACATACTTCCTTAAAAGGTGGGAAGGGAGATTGTCAAGTCACAATGGAGGTGACACATGGCAGTTGCAAGAGTTACACAAGTTATCGGTTCCTCGAAGAAAGGGTTCGAGGATGCTATCAATGAAGGCTTGACCCGGGCCAACAAGACATTGCGAGGCTTGACGGGTATCGAGATCACCGGAATAAAGGCTAAGGTGGAGAAGGGGAAAATAGTGGAATATCGCGCTCACATGAATATCACTTTTATCCTGGAAGAATGAGCGCGTGGGCGCCAGCCAAGACCGGCTGGATTGCCGTTCTCCCGCCTCGTTTCCGAAGAACGGGGAGATTGTCGGAGTTGTCCTGTAGGGGCAGCCCTATGTGGCTCGCCACGAGTGGTTGCCCGGGCGTTCGCATATGGTATTTATCCGTGCGGTTGCAGGGCCTCCTTTCTCCCCCCTTTGGAAAAGGGGGAGATTTGAAAACCGTGCCCTTATAACACGTGCTCGTGCAAACGGTTGCTAATCGAATAACTTCTTCGCAAGAAGGGCGACCCGTCTCCCGAGGGCTTGACATTGGCTCCTGACACGATCATCGGGAAAGTCAATGGATACTGGCCCGTAATGGTCGCCTTCAGCCGTCCCCTGAATGATCATTCCGTGAATCAGCATGGCGTGGAGGATGTTCAGGACTGTGGTCTCATTTCCGCCTCCTATGTTGGCGGATGATGAGAATGCGGCGCCCACTTTCCCCTGAAGTTTTCCGTGATGGGCCACGCTGAAATCGAAGAAATCCTTCAGTTTTCCGGCCATCCCGCCGTAATAAGTGGGGGAACCGGCGACGAGCGCGTCATAGTTCAACAGTTCCTCCGGCTTGCAATCCTCGACATCCTTGAGTACGACTTCGGCTCCCTCCTTCTCGGCAGCATCCGCGACAATCTCGGCCATAGCTTTCGTGTTACCCGTTCTCGTAAAGTACAGCACCAGGACTCTGGCCATGCCTGACCTCCTTTGGTTTAGGTAGTGTTCGGGTACTGTAGTAGTATGCAAATTGGGGAGCGGAATGTCTACAGAAGTCAGAAGAGGGACAATTCGCCCGAAGCCTCTCCGAATCCACGCAGAGTATTGCGAAAATCCTGAACGGCGATTGTCAGTGTCTTGAGCACCTGAAGGGTTCTCTCATCAAGAACGGCCTCTTGAAGCTCGCTTGGTTTCTTCCTGGAGAAGAGATCTGCCAAGAAGACAGCGCCCGCCGGCCCCTTCGGGTCCGGCTCCGATTCTGGCGCGTGATGGAAACGGATTGCCGTGGCAACCTGGACAGGCAACAGCCAGTGTTCCGCCAGTTGGTAACCCACCTCCGCATGGGTCAGTCCCAGCACCTTTTCTTCAGCCTCCAGAGATGGCACCCCGCTCGCCTTGTGGAGCTGATTGGCGTTCTCCTGTTTGCCTCCCATTGTCATTGCCAGAACAAGCTTGCCCACATCATGCAGCAAGCCACTGATGAATGCGGTCTCGACGCCGCGCTTCTTCAGGCATATCAGCCGAGCCAGCGTCGCGCAGGCGAACGAATGATTCCAGTAAGCCTTGAAGTCAAAGGCTGCTCTTTCGGCGAAATAATCGAACACCGAGGCCGACATCGCCAACGCCTGGGTCTCCCTGAAACCCAGTAATGCAACGGCTTGATTGATGTCTGAAACCCTTCGGGAGAACCCGAATGCGGGAGAGTTGGCGAGCTTGAGCACCTTGGCCGAGAGCGCCCCGTCGGTGGCTATGAGCCTGCCCAGATCAGAGGCTGATGAGCCGGGATCATTGACGACCGCGGAAATCGCTCCAAGGATTTCCGGCAGCGTCGGAAGTTCTTCGATCTGTTCGACAAGCGCTCCGACCCGCTGGAGTCTCAGCGACGCCTCCAGCGTTGAGGTCTCGCTCTCGGCCTTCTGCGACAACTGAGGTTCTTCTCCATTGTAGTATCGTTCCAATGCGCTCCGCACGGCCGCCTTGGAGCACAGGACCGGTTTTATCCTGAGCTTCGTGACGTCCTCCAGGCGCGCCCGGCCCTCCGCGTCAAGCGGACAGACCATCGCAATCGTGAGCAGGTTGCGCATCCTGGCAATCGGCACCACCTCGAGTTCCCAAGCCGTCTCGCGGGGGATGAGCTTCAGCACATCGGATTCTATCTCGCAATGAGACAACTCGACGCTGGCCGTCCCGGACACCGTTCCAAGAAATTCCAAGAAAGTCTGCTCCGTCAGATACCCAAGGTCCATCAGTATCGTCCCTATCCGACCTCCTTGCTTCTTTTGCACCTGAAGCGCACGGTGCACCTGCTCGGCCGTGACGTAACCCTCCTCCACCAATAACTCACCTATTCGTCTTTTCATACAGGCCCTTCTCCCACGCGCGGCGCTCCCTTCCACATTACGCTAACAAAATCTTCGGGGATTGTCAATTCAGAGGATAGTACTTTACTTATAGTAAGAAAAGAATTATTAGAACGATTGTTTTATCACCGCAAGAAGTCGTCAACTATCGCATCCAGTACGCGGTTTCTTCCGCTAGAATGGCGGGTCTCTCTTTCCTGATTCCGGGTTGATTCGATGACCGGCTCATTTGACAATAAGTCGGGGTTTTGATACCATTAGTGGGTCACCATGGGCTGGGTTTTCACGTCGCCGGATTACCTAAGGGTCTATCAGCCGATGAGTTACAGACATTGGGGAGTCGCCAAGCGGTAAGGCATCGGCCTTTGGAGCCGACATCCGCAGGTTCGAATCCTGCCTCCCCAGCTTTGATCGGTGAGGCTTTGGGAATTCTTATGAGGGAGTAGATGACCACTCAGAATACAAAACCTCTTGTTTGTCTCATATTGGCCGCCGGACAGGGCACCCGGATGAAATCGGACAAGCCCAAGGTTCTGCACAAGCTGTGTGGAAAGCCGATGGTCGAGCATCTCGTTGAGACCGTCCGGAAACTCGAAGCCGATGGGATTTACCTTATCGTCGGTTTCAAGCAGGAAATGGTTCGCGAATATTTCGGGGACACCGTGGCTTACATAAACCAGGAGGCGCAACTGGGAACGGGTCACGCCGTGTTGCAGGCTAAAGAGCAATTGTCCGGCTTCAACGGAGACGTATTGGTCTTGTACGGCGATGTTCCGTTACTTACGGAGCAAACGCTGCGCACCCTCTTGGAAAAGCACCGCAAGAGCAACGCGGCCGCGTCGCTCGTGACAACCCGAGTCACCGACCCCACGGGCTTCGGGCGCATTATTCGCAACAAGTCTGGAAAGATATCCGGAATCATAGAACAGAAAGACGCAGCCGCAGCGCAGAAACGCATTCGGGAGGTGAACCCCGGCATCTATTGTTTCGACAGTCAGAAACTCATGGCCGCCCTTAAGAGTGTCGATAAAGTGAACAAGCAGAAGGAATATTACCTTACCGATGTGATCGGGATATTGGTCAAGCAAAAAGAAAAGGTTGAGACCGTTACTACCTCTGACGAGATCGAAATCATGCAGGTCAATGACCGGCGACACCTGGCCAAGATGAACCGCATCATGCACAACCGCGTGTTGGAACGCCTGATGGACGAGGGCGTCACCATTATCGATCCTGCCACCACTTTCGTTTCCGCAACCGTCAAGATCGAGCGTGACGTGACGGTCTATCCGTTCACTTATATTGAGGGATTCACCACTATCCGATCGGGCACGGTCATTGGCCCGCAGAGTTATATTACCGACAGTCAGATTGGTCGTAATGTGGTTATCGTCATGTCATATCTCACGTCGTGCGTGGTTCGCGACAACAGCCGGATCGGACCCTATTCGCACATCAGGCCCGAGACCCTGATCTGCGAAAACGTTCATATCGGCAACTTTGTCGAAGTCAAGAAATCGCTGGTCGACGAGGGGTCCAAAGCGAATCACTTGAGCTATATCGGAGATGCCAAGATCGGGAAGGGCGTCAATATTGGCGCGGGCACGATAACCGCCAACTACGACGGCGTCCGAAAGAATGAGACCATTATCGAGGATGGGGCTTCGATCGGAAGCGGCACCGTGCTGATTGCGCCCGTGCGCGTCGGCAAGAAGGCCGTCACCGGCGCTGGCGCCATTGTTGCCAAACGCCATGACATTCCCCCATATTCTGTTTACGTCGGCATGCCAGCCAGAGAACTGCCGACCCAAAAGAAACCCTAACCAGTTGTTCAGACAAGGAGAGAACATAGATGGAAATTGTAGAACTTAAAGCTCAAATCCGACAGCGCACTGGAAAGAAGGGCGCGAAAGAATGCAGGCGCGCGGGGCTGCTCCCGGGCATACTCTATGGATTAGACGACCAGGCGCTGCCCGTGGCCGTCAACCCCAAAGAGCTTGATCGCGCCCTGCATACCCAGGCAGGCGCCAATGTCATTATTCAGCTCAATATCGCCGACAGAGCCGCCCAGCCTCTGAACGTCGTCGTGAAGGACCTGCAGATCGACACGATACGCGACACGATGCGACATGTTGACTTCTGCCGCATATCGCTCGATGAAGCCATCCAAACCTCCGTGCCGTTCAGGGTTGTGGGTGAAGCTCCCGGCGTGAAGAAGGGCGGCATTCTCGAGCACACGTTGTGGGAACTCGAGGTTGAGTGTCTGCCGCTCAATATTCCCACAGCCATCGAGATAAACGTCGACAGTCTTGAAATAGGAGATTCCCTCGCAGTTTCCGACCTCAAGGTGCCCGACGGGGTCAAGGTGCTGACGGCTTGGGACACGACCGTCGTCTCGATTGCCGCGCCTCGAGTGGAGGCCGAAGTCGCGCCCGCTCCTGTGGCGGAAGCGGAAGCCGCCGAGCCTGAGGTCATCGAGAAGCCGGGCAAGGAAGCCAAGGGCGCTGAAGCGAAGGAAGCGGAAGAGAAGGAAGAGAAACGGAAATCGAAAGAGTGAGAATTGTCGTCGGGCTCGGCAACCCCGGGAAGAAATATGCGTTTACCAGACACAATCTCGGCTTCATGGTTGCCGATCAACTGGCCTCGATCCACGGCCTCTCATTCTCTCAAGAGAAATTCAGGTCAGCGCTGGCCCATGGCGTGGTGGCAGGCGAGGACGCGATCATCGCCAAACCGCAGACTTTCATGAATCTCTGCGGTGAAGCTGTTGGACCGATGGTCCGATTTTATAAACTTCCACTGACGAACTTGCTCATCGTTTATGATGATGCCGATATCCCATTTGGAAAAGTTCGGCTGCGCCCCTCCGGCGGCTCTGGCGGACACAAGGGGTTGAATTCTATAATGGAGCATCTCGGCACAGACGAGTTTCCAAGGCTTCGTATCGGCATCCAACAGCCAGACCTTCCGGACGACCTCTCAGGTTACGTGCTGAGCGAATTCAGGCCAGAAGAGAAAGCTGAACTGAAGGGCATAATACACACGGCGTGCCTGGCCGTCGAGACGGCAATAAGCCAATCTCTCGAAGAAGCCATGAACCGGTTCAATTGAGGTGCTGCCAAATGAAGAAATCCGCAAGACAAAAGCCGAACCAGCGAAGCCGCGCAATGTTGGAAGGCGTCGCGAAAGGCCCCCATCGTTCCCTATTCAAAGCCATGGGCTTTACCGACAAGGAACTCGAGGGGCCTCTCGTTGGCATCGCCTGCGCTTTCAACGAAATCATCCCCGGGCATATTCACCTCGACAAGATTGCTCAGGCCGTGAAAGACGGCGTTCGCATGGCCGGCGGCACTCCCTTTCTCTTCAACACGATCGGCGTGTGCGACGGCATCGCCATGAATCATGAAGGCATGAAGTACTCGCTCGGAAGCCGTGAACTCGTGGCCGATTCCGTCGAGATAATGGCCCGGGCTCACCCGTTCGATGGGCTTGTGCTAGTCCCGAACTGCGACAAGATCGTGCCGGGTATGGTCATGGCGGCTGCCAGACTGAACATACCGGCCGTTGTGTGCAGCGGCGGTCCAATGCTCGCCGGCAGGCTCGACGGAAAGGCGATTGACCTCATCACCTTGTTTGCGGGTATTCCCAAGGCCACGTCCGGCGAGATAGGGGAACACGTCTGGCGAGAAATGGAAAACTGCGCCTGTCCGGGCGCCGGCTCGTGCTCCGGCATGTTCACCGCCAATACGATGAATTGCCTTTGTGAGGCCCTCGGTATCGCGCTTCCCGGCAATGGCACCATCCCGGCCGTCTTTGCCGAACGCTATCGCCTGGCGAAAGAGGCCGGTATGGCCGTCGTCAACCTTATCAAGAAGGGAATCTGTCCTCGCGACATCATGACGAAGAAGGCTCTCGAGAACACGATAGCCCTCGACATGGCCTTCGGCGGCTCTTCCAACTCGGCGCTTCACCTTCCCGCGATCGCACACGAACTCGGCCTCGACCTGCCGCTTCAGCTTTTCAATAGAATCTCCGCCAAGACCCCGCATATCTGCGATATGGTTCCAGGCGGCCCTCATCACCTGGAAGACCTTTATTACGCGGGCGGCGTGCAGGCCATCCTCAAAACCCTGCTTGCAGGAGGTCTCGTGCAGGGTGACGCGCTGACCGCCACGGGCAAGAGCCTGGCCTCCAATCTCCGCCAGGTCTCGGTGAAAGACCCGAACGTGATCAGGCCGCTCGATAACCCGTATCACGCGACCGGTGGATTGGCCATCCTGTTCGGAAATCTTGCGCCCGAAGGCTCGGTTGTTAAGCAATCGGCCGTTGCCCCCGAAATGCTCAAACACAGCGGCCCCGCTCGTATTTTCGAGAGCGAGGGCGAAGCCGCCGAAGCCATCATTGCGCGCAAGATCCGCCCCGGCGACGTGATTGTCATCCGTTATGAAGGTCCCAAAGGCGGACCCGGGATGCAGGAGATGCTTACGCCCACCGCCGCAATCAAGGGTATCGGAATGGATAGGGAAGTTGCCCTTATCACCGATGGCCGATTCTCCGGCGGTACCGCAGGCGCGTCCATCGGACACGTCTCGCCCGAGGCCATGGCTGGCGGCCCCATCGCCGCGCTCCGGAACGGAGACATTATCGAGATTGATATTTCCGCGAAAAAGCTGACCGTGCGTCTCTCGGACGCCGAGATCAAGAAGCGATTGAAATCCTGGCGGCCACCTACGCCCAAGATTTCCACTGGATACCTGGGCCGCTACTCGAGGTTGGTGACATCGGGCAGCACCGGCGCCGTCTTCGAAGATTGAACAATTGGAAAGGGGTCGAAACCATTTGCGATGTCTAAAATGCTTGGTTCACAGATTTTCGTCGAATCGCTCCTGAGGGAAAAGGTTGAAGTTATCTTCGGCATCCCCGGCGGGGTAGTAATACCCGTATTCGACGCATTGTTCGATTCGCCCATTCGCGTCATCCTGACCCGACATGAGCAGGGTGCCGCGCATGCCGCCGACGGCTATGCGCGGGCGACCGGCAGGGTAGGGGTATGCCTCGTCACATCGGGACCGGGAGCCTGCAACACTGTGACCGGCATGGCCACCGCGAATATGGACTCCGTCCCCATAGTAGTGATTACCGGCCAAGTGCCTACGCCGATGATCGGCAACGACGCCTTCCAGGAAGCCGATATTGTGGGCATCAGCCGGCCAGTCACCAAACACAATTTTCTCGTGCGCGATACGAAAGACCTCGCTCGAATAATAAAGGAAGCCTTTCACATCGCTTCCACGGGCAGGCCCGGACCCGTCCTCATCGACCTTCCGAAGGACGTCGCCACCGGCATGACCGATTTCCACTACCCGGCCGCCGTGGAGATCAGGGGATACAAGCCTGTGCTCGAAGGCAACATGCGGCAAATACATCGCGCCGCCGAACTCATCAACGCCTCGCACAAAGCCGTCATTTACGCGGGCGGTGGAGTGATTCTCTCAAACGCGAGCGATGAATTGATCCAGCTCGCCCACAAGACGCACATCCCCGTCACCACCAGCTTGCTTGGGCTGGGAGCCTTCCCCGGCAACGACGACCTCTTCCTCGGCATGCCCGGCATGCATGGAACTCGCTATGCCAACTACGCGCTCTCCGAATGCGATCTCATCGTCGCGGTCGGAACCCGCTTCGATGACCGCGTCACTGGTAACATTAAGGAGTTTGCCGTGCATGCGCAGATAATTCACATTGACATTGACCCGACCGCTATCAGCAAGAGCGTAAGGGTGCACGTCCCAATCGTCGGTGACGCCAAACGCATCCTTGCCAAACTAATCCCTCTGGTGAAGCGTGCCGACACCAAGGACTGGCTCAAGCAGATCGACGAATGGAAACGGGATTACCCACTCACCTACAGGGATTCCGATTCTGAAATAAAGCCGCAATACGTCGTCCAACAAATATATGAGGCGACGAAGGGCGACGCTATCATCACCACTGAGGTTGGCCAGAACCAGATGTGGGCCGCTCAATACTATCGGTACAGTCGCCCTCGGACGTTCCTTTCATCGGGTGGACTGGGAACGATGGGGTACGGCCTTCCCGCCGCCATCGGGGCACAGATCGGATGCCCCGACAGGATCGTCTTCGACATCGCCGGCGATGGCAGCATCCAAATGAACATACAGGAACTCGCGACTGCCGTCAGTAACAAGCTGCCCGTCAACATCGCGATCTTGAACAATCACTTCCTTGGCATGGTCAGACAGTGGCAGGAACTATTCCATAATCGTCGCTATTCGTCCACGTGCCTCATTGACAACCCCGATTTCGTGAAGGTCGCCGAGGCCTACGGAGCAAAAGGCATCAGAGTCACCGAGAAAAAACAGGTCCGACCCGCTGTCGAGGAGGCCATTAGGACGCCTCTTCCCGTCATCCTCGACTTCGAGGTATCCAGGGAGGAGAATGTCTACCCGATGGTTCCCGTCGGCGCCGGCATTCGAGAGATGATAGGGGGACTCGCATGAAACACACGATCTCGGTACTGGTGGAAAACCAATTTGGAGTGCTCGCCCGAATATCCGGGCTTTTCAGTGGACGCGGCTTCAACATCGACAGCCTCTCCGTAGGTGAAACCGAGGACCCTACAATATCGAGAATCACCCTCGTCGTTACCGGCGATGACACCATACTCGAGCAGGTGATGAAACAGCTCAACAAACTGATAGACGTCATCAAAGTCAGCGACCTCACCAAGGAGGAGTTCATAGACCGGGAGCTTGCCCTCATCAAAGTGAAATCCGATGGGAAGGCGCGCTCCGAAATCATGCAGATCGCCGATATTTTCAGAGCCAAAATCGTCGATGTCGCTCCGCATTCGCTCACGATTGAGGTCACCGGAACTGAGGATAAAGTCCAAGGCATGATGGACCTGTTGCGCGAGTTCGGAATAAAGGAGGTTGTCCGAAGCGGCAAGATCGCGATTACCCGCGACACCAAATCGCCGCTGCGTGGTTCACAAAAGGCCTGACGCAGGCCGGAAATAAAGTTCTGGCAAATGCACCATGCAAATGATAGAATAGTGGGAATGGGAAATCGCAAACTGGCGAACTGAGCCATGGCGCTTTTCATAAAAGACACTTTATGCCTCTTACGATCTCAGAAAAAATACTGGCCAACCATGCCGGTGTGGAGGAAACGACGCCCGGCGAGTTGATCAACGCGAGGGTTGACTTCGCGCTGGGCAACGATATCACCGCCCCTATTGCAATCGAAGCATTTGAGCAAATAGACGCTCCCTCAGTCTTCGACCCCTCTCGTATCGCCCTCGTGGCCGACCACTTCGTCCCCAACAAAGACATCCAGACCGCCGAACAGGTGCTGCGCATGCGGAGATTCGCCCGCAAGTACAAGATCGAGCATTTCTACGAAGTCGGCAAAATGGGGATCGAGCACGCCCTCTTGCCCGAATTGGGCCTTGTTTTGCCCGGCGACCTCGTCATCGGAGCCGACTCGCATACCTGCACCTATGGAGCGCTCGGCGCGTTCTCAACCGGGGTCGGCAGCACTGACCTCGGCGCATGCATGGCCACCGGCGAGGTCTGGCTGAAGGTGCCCGAGAGCATAAAATTCATCTATCACGGACAGCCGGGTGAGTGGGTTTCGGGTAAAGACATCATCCTCTATACCATCGGCCGAATAGGAGTGGATGGCGCCCTCTACTCCGTTATGGAATTCACGGGCGAAGCGCTCGCCCATCTCTCGATGGCCGACCGGCTCACCATGTGCAATATGGCTATCGAAGCCGGCGCGAAGGCGGGAATCATGCAGCCCGATGAGGTCACGCTCGAGTTTGTGAGACCTCGGGCACGCAGAGAATTCAAGGTCCTCCAGAGCGACCCGCAAGCCCGCTATCGCGAAACCATCGAGATCGATGTTTCGAAGATAGGCCTTCAGGTGGCGTTTCCCCCGTTGCCTTCAAACGCCCGCCCCGTCGAGGAGGCCGAGGGCATCGAGGTCGACCAGGTTGTCATAGGTTCGTGCACGAATGGGCGCATTGAGGATATGCGCGTTGCCGCCCAAATTCTCAACGGGAAAAAGGTGCATCCCAATGTCAGGTGCCTGGTCATCCCGGCAACCCCCGCCGTGTTCAGCCAATGCAGCAAGGAAGGGCTTGTGGATGTGTTTCTTGATGCCGGCGCGGCGCTGTGTACGCCTACGTGCGGACCTTGTCTGGGCGGCCACATGGGAATTCTTGCTGAAGGCGAACGCGCGCTCGCAACGACAAACCGCAACTTCGTCGGTCGAATGGGGCATCCAAAAAGCGAGGTGTATCTTGCGGGACCGGCGGTCGCGGCGGCAACCGCCATCGCCGGCGCCATAACTTCTCCTAAGAAAATATCCCGTAATGAGTAGGTGCGAATTCGTTCGCACAGATTCCAAGAGTCGTTTTTTATTGGCCATAGGTCAAAGCAATGGAAGAAAAAATGCCCATGCAAAAACTTCTGGATGTTCAAAGAGTTGACCTGAAAATTCAAGATCTGGAGACCGAGGCCGTCTCCATCCCTCGACAAATCCAAGAGTGGGACTCCACTCTCCACGTCAGGACATCGGAACTTGCCGCAGTGCGGAAGGAACTGGAGGAAAAGAAGAAAGAGCAGCGGGCGCTCGAACGCAAGCTCGATCAAAAACAGGCCGAACTTGCCAAGTTTAACGCCCAACTGCCTCAGATTAAGACCAACCGAGAATACAAAGCCATCCTGGTCGAAATCGACATGGTCGAAAAGGAAATCTCCGACATCGAGGAGGAAATCCTCACAAAGATGACCGAGGCCGATGACCTTGAAGAACGCGCCAGAGCCAGCGAAGCCAAATTGAGACAGGCTCAGGAAGAAACAGAAAAGGAAAAAGAGAGACTGAGAGAACGCCAAAGGGATCTGGAACAAGCCCTTCAGGGTTCCCGCTCTGAACGGGAAAATCTGGCAGCCGGCGTCGACCGCTCCATTCTCAGCATCTATGACAGGGTCCGAGTTCGAAAAGGCGGGCTCGGCATCGCCCAAATCCATGACGAATCTTGCGGAGCATGTCATATGGCCTTGCCGCCACAAGTGGTTAACGAAGTGTTGGGCGGAAAGATCAAGTCGTGCCCGAGTTGCTCTAGGCTCTTGTATTCACAGGACGGCTGATCCACCACAAATCCGGACGCACTTATCATTGAAACATGATCGTTCCTGTTCCGTGGAGGCCGCCTTTATGAACTCCCTTGAGTATCTCCTTTCTTTCCAACGGTTCGGCATCAAGCTCGGTTTGGATAATATCTCCTATCTGCTCCGCCGCATGGGTGACCCTCACCTCAAATTCCCCGCGATACATATCACCGGCACCAATGGAAAAGGCTCGGTCACCGCATTCATCCATTCCGTTCTCCTCGAAATGGGATTCAAGGTCGGCCGATACATCTCGCCTCACCTCGTTGATTTCTCGGAAAGAATAGTCGTTGACAACGACCCGATAACCGCACACGAAATCGATGCCTTGGTGGATGAGCTTCGCCCGATCATTGCGGAAATGCAGGGTGACGCCGGATTGGGGCATCCCACGTTCTTCGAGGCCGTTACCGCGATGGCGTTTCAGCACTTCGCTCGCTGCAATGTGGATTTCGCCGTCGTCGAAGTCGGCATGGGCGGCCGCTACGACTCGACAAATGTGGTGCTGCCATGTCTGTCAATCATCACCAATATCCATCTGGAACACTGTGATTACCTGGGCGATACCGTTGAAAAGATAGCGGTCGAAAAAGCGGGAATAATCAAGCCGGGCGTCGAGGTCGTATCGGCCGCCGAACAGCCCGAGGTCCGAAACATACTGGACGCAAGAGCGGAGGAGTGCGCAAGCAACCTGTTCTATCTTTCAAGAGACTTCAGCTATGCCGCACGCTGCGGTTCCTTTCCCAGGCAGTATATAGATTTTCAAAGCCCCGCGCTCAATCTGAATCTGCACAATGTCGAGATAAACCTCGCCGGCGGATTCCAGACAAAAAATGCCGCCGTCGCCTTGATGGGCCTCGGCATCCTTGCGCACAAACGGCTTATACCCCTCGATGAAGGCGCCATCCGCAGGGGAATGGCAAGAGCGGTCTGGCCGGCCCGCCTCGAAAAACTGGCCGACTCGCCGCTCATGCTTCTCGACTCGGCCCACAATCCCTCGGCAATGCATTCGTTGCGCGACGCCATGAAGGAGTGGTTCCCGGGCAAACGCATAATCCTCGTTCTCGGTATGCTCGCGGACAAGGATGTATCGGAATGCCTGAAAATACTGAGGAATCTGACCGAAACATTGATAGCCACCCAGCCCCAATACGAACGCGCCATGAATGTCGAGCGGCTCGCCCAACTGGCGCAAGGCATCTTCAACAACGTCAGGAGCGAACCCACAATCGCAGACGCCATCCGGCATGCACTCGCTCTCGCCCGACCGGATGACCTCATCCTTATTGCCGGTTCCTTGTTCAACGTCGCCGAGGTCCGACAATTCATGATGCGTATTGAAGAGGCAAAGCCGCATGCCTGACCGTCCCCAAGTCGTACGGGCGACCCTATGTGGCCGCCCAAATGCTGAGGTGAAAGCACAATGAAACCACCCTGCTACATCGGCATTGACATCGGAGCCACTTGGATTAAGGCAGGCATAGTGTCCCGCGAAGGCAAACTATTGAAGAAAAGCCAGTTCGCCGCCTCTCAACTTCGCAGCCCCTCGCATTTCCTCTCAATGTCGAAGGATACCATCGCCCAGTTGCTCGCTGAAAACGATTTCCGGAAGGAGCATTTGGGCGGCATCGGGGTCGGCGCCCCCGGATGGGTCGACCACCCCAAAGGCATCGTGCGGGAACTCACCAACATCCCCGGCTGGCATGATATCCCTCTGGTCGCTCAACTTGAGCAACTATCGGGCCTCAAATCTTTCGTCGACAATGACGCCAACGTCATGGCCGTCGGCGAAATGGTCTACGGCGCAGGCCGCGGACGAAAAAACTTCGTCTGCCTCACGCTCGGCACCGGCGTCGGCGGCGCTATCGTCGTGAACGGCGAGGTCTACAGAGGAAACGACGGACTCGCCGGCGAGATCGGCCATATGACGCTTGACCTCAACGGCCCTCTCTGCGCCTGCGGTGCACGGGGCTGTCTGGAGAGGTACGTCGGTAATCGCTATATCGTGGAAAATGCCCTCAGGCGGCTGCATGGGCCGTCGCCCCGGGAAAGCATTATCCTCGATCTGGCCGACGGCAAGCCGGAACTTGTCACCCCAAGGCTGCTCTCAGAAGCCGCCGCTAAAGGCGATGCGCTAGCCAGACAAGTGTGGACAGAGACAGGAGAGAAGCTCGGAGCCGCACTGGCCGTTCTGGTGAACCTCCTCAATCCCGAATGCTTCATCATCGGAGGCGGGGTCGCCAAGGCCGGCGCAGTCCTCTTCGACCCGATGCGCACAACCTTGGGGAAACTGGCAATGAACCGGATAGGGGAGAGCACTCCAATTCTTGAGGCTCAACTCAGGGAAGAAGCAGGAATCATTGGCGCTGCCACCTTCGCCATGAACTGCCTGGAAAAAAATTCGTGAATCTCTGTGTCCTCGTAGAACCGATGAGTCGTTCGAACTCTAAACCCCGGACGTCTGTTATCCTAGCGCCCCAATTGATAGTCAAGCTTCTCCTTGTAATACACGACGTTGTGTTTCTTCTTTAGTTCCTCCAAAAAACCTTCATATAGCCCCTTGAATATCTGTCCTCTGACATTCTCAAACGGCGCCACCTCTATCCGACCGATAAGCCTCGCGACCGCGTACTGATGCGAGTCTCCGGGATTCAGATGGAACGGCTTCGACACTTCTCCCAACTGAAGAGCTTTGACCTGCTCCCGCATCTCGGGAGCCAGTTTGTCCAACGGCGCCGGGGGAGTCCTCCCAAGAAAAACCGTCGGCGGCTTGCGCTCAAGGCTCCGGAACGATTCAATCACGGAGGCGCCTGCCTTCGCTTTCTGATACACCGCGTCAACCGCCTTGCTATGCGCAACATCAACTACCAGGATCTCGTAGCTGAAACGCGGGGCGGTGCGAAACTCCTGCAAGTTTTGCTGATAATATGAGCGCAGGACTTCTTCAGAAAACTGCTGCTTAAGCAGTTTCGTCATCATGAGTTTCTCGCGCATCTCCTTGACCTCTGCGCCGGAATGGTCATGCGCATGGCCATGCTCGTGTATATTGCCGTCACCCTCGGTCTGGGGCGCCGAGGCGCTTTCCTTCCGCTCTTCCTCCTCGAGCGCCGCATACACTTCTTCGTCTGAAACCTCTACGCCCCGCGCGCGCGCTTCCTGCTGGAGAAGTTGTTCAACCACCAATTCCTCCAACACCCCAAGCCGAGCCTGCATGCGCACCGCCTCATTCGGGTCATTCGTCTTCGCCCGCTCCTGGAATGGAAGTTCCCTGATACGCCTCAACACGTGATCCAGTCGGATGGGTTCCCCACCCACTTCAGCGACAACCTGGCGGCCCTCCTCCACAAGCAACCCGCACGCCGACACCAGCAGAAGCATCCACACCCCGACCCAAAACCCAATCTTCCGCATTCGCAATCTTTCCTTTAGCTTATTGTAGGGACAGGCCCCCGCGCCTGCCCAAAACGCATTCATTATAACACGCCCCGCCCGCATTACCAAGGATGCTGCGTGGCCCGCCACAACCCGACAGCGAACAAAGTTGATTTCATATCCACCATCTTGTACAATGACTCAGATTCTGGCCCCGCGTCCCGATAGGATAAGCTCATGAAAGAAGTTAGGAAAAAGGAGGGGGCGAGCGACGCTAATCGGAGCGAAAAGCGGAACCTTCCTGCCATCTATCTCGATGAATTCAAATTGGAGCATCCGCCCGTCGCCTTGCCGCGACAATCACGCAGGCGCCGCAACCTCTTCGGGTGGTACGGAGGAAAGTTCAACCATCTGGATTG
>CAZEBC010000040.1:0-24158 GCA_964510165.1 uncultured bacterium | reverse complement strand
GCCTTCGTAACTTTTTGTCTTGAATTGACTTTCAACGCATTTGCCCTTATACTGGTTCTGAACGAGGCCATCAAAGCAATACAACTTATCCACAACATCAACAAGTTATGCACAATATGTTGTAGTGGCCAGTTTTCCAGGCATTCAACAAAGAGGGTTGCGCCAATGAGCGATCTCATCAAGCTCTATGAAGAATCAGAAAAACTGAGGGCTTTGCAGAAGCGGGTGCTTGCCGACGAGGTCATCTTTAAGGAAGGCGACACCAGCTCGGAAATGTACATACTGCTCAAAGGGAAGGTGGAAATCCTTAAGAGCAACAAGCGCATCGCCGTCGTTGAGGAGGAAGGCAGCTACCTGGGTGAATTGTCCACTCTTCTCGGCATCCCTCGAACCGCCACGCTCAAAACCATGGCGTCATGCACATTCCTTGTCGTCAGTGCCGACAAAGTGATGGATTTCTTCACTTCTTCTCCGGCGCTCGGCCTCAAGTTGGCCCGCATGCTCGCCGACCGTCTCGCCAGGATGAATGTGGGATACGTTCAGTTGGAGGAGAAGATCGATAAATTAGCCGGACGCCTGAAGGATTCACAGGAGCGCCTGTCAAAGCGCGAGAAACAGGTGGAGCAGCTCGTGGCCCGGCTGGAGAAATTGCAGAAACTGAATTCCTGACCAGTCAAAATATCCTTTCGCCTTTCCCCTTTTCCCCCTCTTCTTTAATGCATCTCCCATCCGCCCGTGATGTTGATCGCTTGGCCGGTCAGGTAATCCGCATCGGCGGAGCACAGAAATGCCACTACTCCGGCAACGTCCTCCGGTGTTCCGGGGCGTCCAATCGGGATGCTCCTCACCTTTTCGGCCACTATTTCCTCGACGGAGACCCCCGTGGCCTCGGCCTGCTTGGCGTGTCCCTCGCGCGTGAGGTCGGTGTCGATGAAGCCCGGGCATACAGCGTTCACGTTGATCCTGAAGGGGCCGAGCTCAAGCGCCATCGCCCTGGTGAGTCCTATGACCGCCTGCTTCGACGCGATATAGGCCGCAAGATAAGGAGCGGGCGTCTTCGCGGTGCGCGAGGAGAGATTGACGATCTTGCCGCCTTCGCCCTGCGCGATCATGCGTTGCGCTGCCGCCCTCGAGCACAGAAACGCGCCCGTTGCGTTGATCTCCAGCGTACGCCGCCAGGCTGCCTCCTCCATCATGAGAACCGGCGCCGAGCCGGGGTTGCCGCCCGCGTTATTCACCATGATATCAATGCGGCCGAGCTCGGAGACAGCCTGCTCGAGCATCGCCTCCACCTGTTCGGCCTTCGTCACGTCGCACCTTATCGCCGCCGAGCGCACCCCGAGCGACCGAAGCTGGTCGGCGGTCTGCCTGAGCTGGTCCCACGTGCCCATTCCGTAGCCGGGCACATCCTTGAAGTCAGCGCAGATATCGCTCACGGCCACATGCGCGCCCTCCCGCGCCAGGCGTCTCGCGATGCCCGCCCCGATACCGTGTATCCTTCCAACGCCGGTCACAAGGGCCACCTTGTCTCTTATTCCATCCATCTCAGTTGCTCCTTCCCGTATGGCCATTATCTGCACGCGCCGGTATATAATACATGAAACCCTCAGCCATATCCATAGCCCTCAAGCGAGCAGCTTCGGAAAGGATCCTGAATCGTGAGCACACTTTACAAAGCCGAAGAGATGCTGTTTTCGCAGATGCGAGACCTGGACCGCGACAAAACCCTTCTGATCCTGCCGGTCAGTTCCCTCGAGGTCCATGGACATCACCTGCCGATGGGAATGGACACGTTCTTCGCTTCGATGAACGCCGCCGACCTGGCCGAAGCATTCGCCCGAAAACATGCCGACTGGGCCGTCGTCCTGTATCCGCCGCTCACAATCGGGACCGACGAACTGCCGCTTGCAGGCTCGATCGCAACCACGCCGCGCACGCTCAGGAGCGCGATCATCGGCTTCGGCAACTCGCTCACCAGCCACGGATTCAAATACATCGTCGTCACCAACGGCCACGGCGGGCCGCGCCAACCTCCCGCGCTCGAGGAGGCATGCCAGCGCGTCAGCCGAAAGCGGGGCGCGGCGATGATCGCGCCCTCGATGCGCGTGCTGTATGCGTATGTCACCGGCGCAGCTATTCCCCGAATCGAGGCGGAAATCGGGCGCGCATTGAGCGAAGAAGAGAAGACGGCCCTCAGCCTCGGGGGCGAACATGCGGCCATTCTGGAGACCTCGTTGCTGCTCGCATATCGGCCCGAGCTCGTTTCGGATTCATATCGGGCATCCAGGACTGACGGCCCTCCGCGAGTCGGGTGGATTCGAAACAGCGGCCGACCGCTCGCAGCCACATTCAGGTTGGTCGGGCTCAAGGGCGCGTCCGACAAGATCAGCCTTATCTTCGACGGCATCGCGCGCAACCTTGGCTGGTGGCTCAATACGCGCAGAGGATACGGCGATCATCTCGTCACCTACATGGGCAATCCATCAGCGGCTTCAGCCGAACTCGGAAAAGCGCTCCGAAAGCTCATCGCACAGGACCTGCTCGAGGAGGTCGAATTGGTCATAACCGGTCGCACGCTGCCCTCCGATGTTCACAGCATCTACTGGACGGCGCCCATCCTCAGAACCGATTTCTTCCGAAATCTCGGCCTCGTCGCAACGGCTCTCCTCGTGGCGCTCCTCATGCTTCTGCTCCTGTGAACCGGCAGGAATGATTACCCGCGATTGGGTGGGCGGGAATTCATTCGCACAATCGCATGCTCAAGTGTCGATGAGCCGTGCGATGAATTCTATCTTTGACGCTCATAAAGTCCTGGAGGAACGGCGGCTTTTCGGACGAGCGCGGCTTGCTCCCGCGAAGCCTCTGTGGAAAGCCTCAAGGTTGGCCTCGAGGGCTTTGGGCTTGCGGCTGAATGCTTCCGTGATGGTCTGCTCCCATATCTTCTGCGGGATGTCATCCGTTCGCGCAGCGAGGGCGCCAATGAGGAGAAAATTCACAGAACGGCGGGTTGCGGGGTTCGCGGCGAGGCTTTCGCCGTCCACGACATGAATTTCTTGCGGAAGCGCCTTGAGCCGCTCGAAGATGTCCTCAGGGTACGAGAACTGGCCGGAGGAAACGGTAACCGGGTCAAGCCGCTGGTTGTTGACGATGATGAGTCCGTCGGGCTTGGCGTAATGCGCGAACCGGAGTGACTCCACGCGCTCGAACGCGAGGATTATGTCGGCCTCGCCCATCATGATAAGCGGAGACCTGACCTTCCTGGAATAACGCACATGCGAGTACACGCTGCCGCCGCGCTGCGCCATCCCGTGCACCTCGCTCACCTTAACGTCGAATCCGCGCGCCATCGCCGAGCGCGCCAGAATGTCGGCGCCCGTCAGAACTCCCTGTCCGCCGACCCCTACCATCATCACGTTCATTGCTTCACTCCTATTGCATCAAACTTACACACTTGCATGCACAGGCCGCATCCTTGGCAGAAGAACTCGTCAATGAAGAACCTCTTCTCTTTCCCCTTGCCCATTTGCGTCATGGCCGGGCATCCGAGCCGGATGCAGGCGGCGCACTGAGTGCACAGTTCCTGGTTGACCGCATACACGGGCAGCGGCTCTCGCCCGGGGATAAGCACGCAGGGGCGCTTCGCGTCGATCAGCGACGGCTCATCGCTTTTCAAACAGGCCGCGATTGTCTGCTCCAGCTTGTCGAAATCGAGCGGATCAACCGTATGCGCGTCCTTAATGCCGATGCCGCGCGCGAGCCGTTCGAAGTCGAGTTGCACGGTCGGCTCGCCCTGAAGAGTCCTCCCGGTGGCCGGATGCTCCTGCCTGCCGGTCATCGCGGTCGTGCAATTGTCGAGGATGATGACGAGCGTCGCCCCTTTGTTGTACACGATGTCAATGAGTCCGGTGATGCCGCCGTGGATGAAGGTGGAATCGCCGAGCGCGGCGACCGTCTTGCCTTTTCCCGTCACCTTCTCGATGCCGAACGCCATGCCCACGCTCGCGCCCATGCACAGGCACGAGTCCATCGCCTTCAGCGGCGGCTGGGCGGCAAGGGTGTAACAACCAATGTCGCCCATCACGTTGACCTTGAACTTCTTGAGAATGCTCAGCACGATGCGGTGGGAACATCCGGGACACATCACCGGCGGCCTCGGCGGCAGGTCGGTGAACGCATCGGGCCGAACCGTCATCTCGTGCCTCGGCCTCACGATGCGCGGGAATTTCGAGTGCAGCGCCTCCCACACTTTCTCGGGCGAAAGCTCGCCGCAAAGCGGGAATCCCAGGTCCTTGCCGTGCACCTTGATTCCCATCGCGCGGACCTGCTCCTCGATGACCGGGTCAAGTTCCTCAACGACCACCAGACGCTTCACCTGCTCCGCGAAGCGTTGTATTATTTTCTTCGGAAGCGGATTCACGATTCCAAGCTTGAGGAACGAAGCCTTCGGCGCGACCTCGCGCGCGTACTGGAACGCAGCTCCGCTCGAGATGATGCCGACCGAACTGTCGCCCTTGATGATGCGGTTCAGCTTCGAGCGGTCCGAAAGCCGGTTCAGACGCTGCATCCTCTCCTCTACAACCACATGCCGGCCCCTCGCGTAGCCGGGCAACATCACATATTTTGGAATATCGGACGTGAACCCGGCGACTTCCTTTTCCACTCGCTCGCCGAGCTTGACCGCTCCCTTCGAGTGAGAGATTCGCGTCGTCACCCGGATGATCACGGGCGTGTCGTACTGCTCGCTGAGGTCGAACGCGAACTTGACAAACTCCTTCACTTCGGCGCTGTCGGCTGGCTCCAGCATCGGCAGCTTGGCCGCGCGGGCATAATAACGATTGTCCTGCTCGTTCTGCGAGCTGTGCATTCCCGGATCGTCGGCGTTGATGATGACCAGTCCGCCTTTGACTCCGATGTATGACGACGTGAACAGGGGGTCGGCTGCGACATTCAGGCCTACGTGTTTCATCGAGGCTAGCGCTCGCGCTCCCGCCACTGCCGCGCCGATCGCCTCCTCGAGCGCCACCTTCTCATTCACGGTCCATTGCGCTTTGACTCCCGGATATGAGGCCACGCTCTCGAGCACCTCGGTCGCGGGTGTTCCCGGATAACTCGCGGCGAACCTGACCCCCGCCTCGTACGCACCGCGCGCGGCGGCCTCATTTCCCGACATCAGTACAGCATTCATGTGTTCGAACTCCTGATGAAACGTTACTTATTGTGGATTGCTGAGAATTTCATTATACCACGGGAGAGCGGACAGAGTTCGCTAAATTCTTAATGCAAACCTGTCGTCGCCGATTCGGGGGTGTCGAACCGGCCCGGTCATATTGGAGACACCATGCAACATGGTGTCCCCAATATGACCGGGATCAGTCCCACATCAGAGGCCGAACGAGGGAAAGGCGGCCTTGGACGCCGCCTCTCCCCGTCCGATTCGCCTCTAGAACTTGTAAATAAACGCAGTCTGGATACGGAACAGGTCGCCGTCTTCCATGCCAACCCACTTGGTCTCATGCCACGCGAGTTCGAGTCCCACATCGAAATTCGGGACTACGGTGTAAATGACGTTGCCGAAGACCGTCCAGTTCTGGCTGCGGTTGCCGAAGCTGTCGGTCCTGAGCGCGCCGGACACGAAGTTTGTTGGGGTCATGTCGCTGCTGTCAACGTCATCCAGACCATAGCCGACGTTGAACAGAAGACCCGGCCGAGGAGTGATCATGGCGCTGATGAATCCGCCATACGATTCGAGTTCCTCGATATTGTTCGGGTCGGTCGCGTCAAACACGGCGCCTTGCACGATGCCGCCATAGACGTTGTCTATGTTCTCTCCGATCCACAGTTCTCCCTGAAGCGTGACCAGGCTCGGGATAACGGCCAGGCTGCCGTCGATACCGACAAGCCAGACATCAAGGTCTTCCTTGGCGTGGGGCCTGCTCGGCGGAAAATCAACTTCTTCTTCGCCGATCAGTCCGTACACGCCGAAGCCGGCCTTGCGGTCGCCGAATATCACGCCGTCCACGCCGAGCCGAGCCTCTGTAAGCGGCCAGCCGGATTCAACACCGTTCAGCAGATTGATGTCCGCGTCGATGTTGTCCTGGAGGCTCCGGTCCGTGTGGTTCAAGCTGAACTGCCCGGTGAGCTTCGTCCCGTCAATGTCCGTCCACTTGGTGAGACGAAGCTGCGGACGCCGATAGCCGACGTTGCCCGATCCCCACAGCACGACGCAGTCGAGCATATAGGGGATCTTCGGGGCGATGACGTCCCACGTCTGGCCCGCGAGCAGGCTCCACGTGGGATACATGAGCTCGGCATAGGCATGCCGCATGCGGATGCGGTGGGCCACCACGTCGCCGCCGAAACCGGACAACTCGTCAAAGTCGATTTCGAGCTGGCCCTTGATGTTGCCGCCCGCAAACTCGGGGCCGAGGAAATTCAAGCCCAGCCGCGTCGCGGTGGCGGTCATGGAGAAGCTCTCGTCGTCGTTCGGGAACATTTTCTCCAGGGCCGTGTTTGTGCCGCCCTCGGGGAACGCCCATCCGACCACATTGCCTGAGAACAGGAAGTTCGCCGAGTCGTCATACGCCGCATCCAGTCGAATGAACCCATACGGCGTTATGCGTATCTTGCCCCCGCCGATTGTAAGACCGTCCGCAGGCGGAGGAAGCTCGGCCTTCACCCGTTCGAGGATGACTTCCATATCCTCGTCTGTAACGGGCTCCGTTCCCGTCTTCTCCAGTTCTTGGATTTTGCGCTGCTGCTCTTGCAGTTTCATGTCTTGCTGCTCGAGCTTCTGCTGCTGGCCCTGAAGGAGCTTGTTGAGCTGGTCAACCTGCGCCTTCAATGCCTGAAGATCGTCTGATTCCGGGTTCCCCCACGCCGGCGTAATGAGCGCCAGGCCCAGTGCGGCTATGCAGAGGAACAAAACCACGTTCTTCATGCTTTCTCCCTTTGTTGTAAACGTGCCTTTTCTAACAGCATGAATCCTATAACGGCGATGTTCCTCGCGACCCGAAACAGGGTCCGAGCTTGTCTTTTTCTCCTCATCACCTCCTCCTCACGGACAACCCATCCTCCGGCGCCAACGGCCAATCGGAATTAAGAATTCAATTCCCGCTTGTCGACCACGCGGCCTTCTCCGCGGGGTCCCAGGCTCAGGGCGCCTGGCCCGACGAGCCTGACTTTCGCCGTGACGCCGAGCATATCGAACAGTTCGTCCTGTATTTTTGTTTCGATTGCCCTGAGAGTGCGCAACTTATCCGACAAGATCGATTCGTTCACCTCGACCAGCACTTCAACCGACTCGTTGGCGTCGGCGCCCTCGATGACAACTTGAAATGCCGGCGATAACCGCTTAAGCCCGACTACCCGCCTCAGTATTTGTTCCACTTGCGAGGGAAAGAAATGTATTCCCCCAACGAATATCATGTCGTCCGTCCGTTGCGAGACCCGCTCCATCCGCGCGAAGCATGACCCGCACTGGCAAGGCGCCTTGTTTATGCGCGTGATGTCGCCCGTGCGATAGCGGATCAGTGGGAAGGCCTCTTTCGTAAGCGTGGTAATCGCGAGCTCGCCCTCCTGTCCGGGCGCAAGCGGGCGGCCGCTCGCGGGGTCAACCACCTCGGCAATGAAATGGTCCTCGTTGATATGAAGCCCGCTCTTCTTCTCACACTCGGCCGCGATGCCGGAGGGGACTATCTCATGGTGACCGTAACAGTCAAAGACGGGCGCGCACAGATGTTCTTCCAGCCGTGAACGAACCGCCTCTGACCAGTATTGCCCCACAAGCAGGCACGCGCGGAGCATCAGAGCCCGCGCGGCGCCTCCGTGCTCGCAGATATATCGCGCGAGACGAAGCGCTCTGTGCGGTGTCGTCACGAGCACGGTCACATGATAGTTCTTCATCATCTCGAACTCGGAATCCGGCGGCATCGCGCCGCCGGGGATGACGGACGCCCCGATCTTCTCGGCGCCGTAGTGGAGCCCGAGCGCGCCGGGGAACAAGCCGTAATCCACGCAGATATGCACAAGGTCGTCCCGCCCGACGCCGGCTGAGATTAACGACCGGCCGGCCAGTTCGGTCCAGTGGTCAATGTCATTGCGGGTGAAGCCGACGACGATCGCCTCGTGAAGCACCGACGACGCGGCCTGAAGCCGTATGACCTCCCTCAATGGAAGCGCGAACATGCCGTACGGATAATTCTCAACGAGCGTGGCGCGGCCGGTGGTCGGCAGTTTCGCCAGCCCGTCAAGACTGACCATGTCATCGGGATAAAAGTTGCAGATTCGGAACGACTCCCGATAATAGCCGACGTTCTTGTACACCCTGTGGAGCGTCGATTGCAGCCGCTCGAGCTGAAGCTGCTCGATCTCCTCCCGCGTCATAGTCCTGTATAATGTGTCGATCCCCGTCATTCAGCAATCCCGTCGGTGCGTGCTTATTCCCACACCTTCTCGTACGTCTTGCCGAGATACGCGCGCTCGACCTCGCGATTCCTCAACAGGTCGGCGCTCGGTCCCTGGACAACCACCTGACCCGTCTCAATGACATAGCCGCGTTCGGCGACCTCGAGCGCCATCCGCGCGTTTTGCTCCACCAGCAGGACGGTTACCCCCTGCTGTTTCAGCCGTACAATGGTCCGAAAGATTTCCTCCGCCACCTTCGGCGCCAGGCCCATCGAGGGTTCATCAAGCAGCATCAGCCGTGGCCGTGACATGAGCGCCCTCCCGATCGCCAGCATCTGCTGTTCACCGCCCGAGAGGGTTCCGGCCAACTGCTTGCGGCGCTCCTTAAGCACCGGAAACATCTCGAAGACCATCCCCATGTCCTGCTCCAGCTCAGCCTTGCTTCCGTTCTTGTGCCTCAGATATGCGCCAAGCAGAAGATTGTCGGCGACGGTCATCGGTGCGAACAGTTGCCGTCCCTCGGGCACGAGCACCGCGCCCAGCTTCACGATCCTCTCGGGCGGCAATCCCTTGATGTCCTTGCCGTCGAGAAGGATGGCGCCCTCGCATTGCGTAATGAGCCCGGCGACCGTGTTCAATATGGTGGTTTTGCCGGCTCCGTTCGCGCCGATAAGCGTGACGATCTCACCCTTGCCGACGTGAAGGCTGATCCCCCGGAGCGCCTGCAAGCGCCCATAATAACTCTTAAGGTTTTGGACCTTTAACATGACTGTTGGAGCGGCCAAGGTATCTCGCGATGACCTCTTCGTTCCGCTGCACGTCTCGCGGTTTGCCCTCGGCAATCTTGATCCCGTAGTCCATCACGAGAACCTCGTCCGAAATCTCCATGACGACCGACATGTCGTGCTCCACGAGCATCACCGTAACGCCGGAGTCGCGAATCCGGCAAATGAGCCGGGCGATCTGCTCGGTCTCGCGGATGTTCAGCCCCGAGGCCGGCTCATCGAGCAGCAGCAGCCGGGGCGAAGTCGCAAGCGCGCGCGCGAACTCCACCATTCGGCGCTTTCCGAACGGGAGCGACGCCGGCGAAACATGCGGGTCAACGTCCAGCCCGATGCTCGCAAGGTGACCCATCGCCTCCTCGGTGATCCGCCGCTCTTCCTCCACCGCCTTCCTCCAGCGCAGCGCGTTGCTGAACGCGCCGCAGCGGGTCCGGCAGTGTCGCCCGAGCATCACGTTCTCGAGCACGCTCATGTTATCGAATATCTCGACGTTCTGGAACGACCTCGATATGCCCATCCGGGCGATCTCGTGAGGCCTGCGTCCGCAGATGTTCTCTTCCAGGAACGTAATCTTCCCGCGAGTCGGCGGAAGCAGCCCGGTCAGCAGGTTAAACAAGGTGGTCTTGCCCGCGCCGTTCGGTCCAATGACCGATTTTATCTGCTTCTCGCGCACTTCAAAACTCAGGTCGTTGACCGCGATGACCCCGCCGAAGCGCTTGCTCAAGCCCTGCACCTTCAACATGCTTCGTGCCTCAGGCCGGGGCCCCGCGCAAGGATTTCCCGGCCAACGACCTCTTGCAGGCAACAATGAGGCCGGACAATCCTTCGGGCGCAAACATCATGATGGCGAGCATGATCGCGCCGTACACCAGAATGTCGTAATCGCCGAATGTCCTCAGGTATTCCGGAAGCGTGCCCAGAAGAGCCGCCCCCAGCAGCGCGCCCCACACCTTCGACATGCCGCCGACGATCACCATTGTCACCAGCAGTACGGACACGTTCGCGTCGAATGTCGTCGGGCTTATGAACGTGACAAAATGGGCGTAATAGCTTCCTGCAAGGGACGAGACGGCTGCGCTAAACACGAATATCTGCATCTTGTACGAGGCCGTGTTCACTCCCATCGCGTTGGCCGCCGTCTCGCTCCCATGAATCGAGCGAAGCGCCCGGCCCACCCGCGAATTGATGATATTGAGCACAAGCACAACAAGCACGATGACGGTCAGCCATACCAGATAGTAATAATGAATGTCATTCTTGAAAACGAACCCGCCTATCGAAAGCCGCGGGATTTGGCCCAGGCCCGACGGCCCTCCCGTCAGCTCGACCGCAGAATTGAAGACAATATAGATGATTTCGCCGAAGCCTAGCGTCGCCATCGCCAGATAATGGCCGCGCAGCTTGAGCACAGGCCGGCCAACCAGGAAGGCAAGAGCGGCCGTCACCGCCATCGCCGCAACAAGCGCCAGCCACGGCGAAAGATGCGTGCGCGTGGTCAATACCGCCGAGGTGTATGCGCCGATTCCATAGAAGGCCGCATGTCCCAGCGATATCTGGCCTGCATAGCCAAGCAGCAGGCAGAGACAGACCGTCATCAGCGAGTATATCCCGACGAACACCAGCGCGCCCACATAGTATGGATTCCTCACGATAAGGGGAATTCCCATCACGAGCACGGCAAACAAAACTGTAGCGATATGTCGCTTCATCAGAATTTCTTCAACCGTTGCGCCTCGGCGTTGCCCAGCATCCCTCCCGGCCGGACAAACAACACAACGAGCAGCACGATAAGCGCGATCGCATCCTTGTAATGAGAGGAAATGTAGCCCGCGCCAAGCGATTCCAGTATTCCCAGGAGGATGCCCGCCATCACTGCGCCCGGCCCGCTGCCAAGCCCGCCAAGGATTGCGGCGCCGAATCCCTTCAGAGCCAGCATCGCGCCCCGCTGGTAGTCCATCAGGATGATCGGCGCGATGACGATCCCGGCCACGGCCCCGATGCCCGCCGAGATGCCAAATGAGAGCGTCACCATCTGCTTCACGCTGATCCCCACGAGGCGGGCGGCGTTAGCATTATGGGCGCACGCGCGCATGGCTTTGCCCATCAACGTTCGATTGAAAAACCACGCGAGCGCGACGACCACCGCCCCGAGGCTCCCCAAAACCCATAACGTTTGCGGCAGAATCGTCGCCCCGAAAATGGCGATCGGCGTTTCCCCCGAAAAGTGTGGAAGATAACGCGCCTCCTTGCCCCACGCAAACATCGCCAGCCCCTTGACCAGAATGGAACCGGCTATGGTGATCATGATCAGCACCAGCACTGACGGATTCTTCAAGGGATGAATCGCGATCCGCTCGAATACCACGCCTACCAGTACGACTAGCGCGACAGCTATCGGAAACGCGACCGCCACGGGGAGTTTCCACACCGTGGTCAGCGTCACCATGAACATGCCGCCAAGCATCACAAACTCGCCTTGCGCGAAATTGATGATGCCCGTGCAGTTATAAATTATGTTAAATCCCAGCGCGACCATCGCATAAATGCTGCCGATGGCAACGCCGGTGAATATGTATTGAAGAGTCCGAGAGAAAACATCCATGAATCACGAAACACAAACCACACCAAGTTGAGCGCCAACCAGACGCGCGTCATACTGCAGGGGCGGTTCGCAAACCGCCCCTGCAATGTATGCTTACTAATCTTTGCAGGGGCGTCACGCCCTGGCGTGACTGCGCCCGAAAACCTTCAGGTTCTACTTCTTCGCAAGGGCCGCAAGCGGCACGAATTTTCCGTCCTTCACCGTCATCATCTCGAAGGCGTTCTTGTCAAGGCCGCAATGGTCCGTGGGCGAGAAATTGAACACGCCGCCGGTCCCGACGAACCCCTTCGTGTTCTCGATGTAATCCCGTATTTTCGCCCTGTCCGGCCCAACCGCCTTGATCGCGTCGAGCACGAGCCACAACGCATCGAACGCATGCCCGCCGAACGTGCTCACCTGGTCCTTGAACTGCTCCTCATACTCGGCCTTGTACTTCGCGAGGACCGCTTTCTGCGGATGGCTGTCCAGCAGGCTCTGCACCACAAGCAGTCTCCCCGCAGGGAAGATGATCCCCTCGCCAGCCGGGCCGCACGCCTCGATGTTTTTCGGGTTTCCAAAACCATGGCTCTGATAAACCGGAATTGTCAGACCGAGCTGCCGCACGTTCTTCACCACAACAACCTGAACGGGCCCGACCGACCAGTTCACGAGCGCCTGCGCAGGGCTTCCCTTGATCTTGGTCAGTTGCGCGGTCATGTCCGTGTCCGTGGGCGCGTACGTTTCGTCCGCAACGAGTTCTATTCCCATCGTGGGAGCAAGAGCCTGCAATTGGGCGCGCCCCGTTGCGCCGAACCCGTCTGTCGAGGTGATGATGGCCACCTTTGTGATGCCGTTTTCCCTCATGTGCTCGTATATGCGTGTCGCGCAGTCACTGTCCTTCTGCGGAGTCTTGAACACCCATTTGGCCACGGGATTGACGATTGCTTCCGCCGCGGCGCAGGAGATCAGCGGAACGCCGTATTCCTCGGCAATCGGCTTGACCGCCAGAGTCGTGCCGGTCGTCGTCGGACCTACTATCGCGACCACATTATCTTTCGTCGCCAGCTTCTTGACCGCATTTACTGTGTTCGGTTCGAGGCCCGCATCGTCCTCGACAATCACTTGAATCGGCCTGCCGTTGATGCCCCCCTTCGCGTTCACGGCGGCCTCGATCATCTTCACCGTGTTCCGCTCCGGCTCGCCCAGCCACGAAGCCTTGCCCGTAACCGCGAAGACGGCCCCGATCTTGATGGGTTCCTGCTCAGCCGCAAGAACGGTCGCGCTCAGCGCGAGACACGCAACTACAGCCAGTATCAGAATCTTCTTCATGCTTCCACTCCTCTCTTACCTCAACCCTCTTCAATAAAAGTGCAAACTCCTCACGGCCTGCCGACCGGGCAGGTCCGGTAACGCCAGAGCTTTACGGAATCTGTCCCACGCTTCGTGATTCCGTCGAGGGGCGCAATTCATTGCGCCCGTCTCTCAAAGCGCCCCGTACACCTCTTTGCTCGACAAGAGCTTGATGTGGCGGTCCTTCAATTGCGCGATGACGTTGTCAATATCCTCAACCCGAATAATAATGACCGCCTTGTTGCTCTTGCGCTCGAGCACCGAGTACAGGTATTCGATATTCACGCCGCAGTCCTCGAGCGTCTTGAGCACCTCGCTCAACCCGCCGGGCTGATCGGGCACCTCGACCGCGATGACATCGGTCTCCTGAACGGCAAAGTTCGCCGTGCGCAGAACCGCGTAGGCCTTATCGGGGTCTTCGACCACCATGCGCAAGATGCCAAAGTTCTCGCTGTCAGCGAGCGTAATCGCCCGAAGGTTCAGATTCGCCTTCTTCAGCTCATCGGTGACCATTCGCGCATGGCCTATCTTGTTCTCAAGGAAAACGGATACCTGCCGTACTTTCACGGTAATCCCTCCTTGCGCATGTCAATTACCCGCTTCGCCTTCCCCATGCTGCGCTCGATGGTTTTCGGCTGAACCAGAGTTACCTTCACATGGATGCCCAGCATGCTGTTGATCTCGTGCGCGATTTTGCGCTCCAGCCGCTGCATCCCCTTGATCTCGTCGGAGAAATGCTTCTGGTCAACCTCAACCTGGACCTCGAGCGTGTCCATTACCCCGTCCCTGCTCACAATAAGTTGGTAATGAGGCTCGGCTTCCTCAATGCCCACAAGAACGCTCTCGATTTGCGAGGGAAACACGTTGACTCCCCTGATGATAAGCATATCGTCGGTCCGGCCGGTCACGCGCGCCATGCGCACAAGCGTTCGGCCGCATTCGCACGGCTCATGGTTCAGGCTCACGATGTCCCGCGTGCGGAAACGCACCACAGGAAACGCCTCCTTCGTCAAGCACGTCAGCACAAGCTCGCCTGTCTGTCCCGGCGGGAGCGGCTCGCACGTGTCGGGATCGATCAGTTCGGCGAGGAAATGGTCCTCGAAGACGTGCAGCCCGCATCGGTGTTCGCATTCGGCCGCAACCCCCGGCCCGATCACCTCCGTAAGCCCATAGATGTCCATCGCCTTGAGATGGAGCTGTTCTTCGATTTCCACCCGCATCTGGTCCGACCAAGGCTCAGCGCCGAAGAAACCCACCCGCAGTTTCATCCTCTTCATGTCGAGACACATCTCATGCGCCACCTCGGCGATCTGGAGAGAATACGACGGCGTGCAGGCCAGAACGGTCGCGCCGAAATCCTCCATTATCATGAGTTGCCGCTTCGTGTTGCCGCCCGAAATCGGAATCACCGTCGCCCCGATCCTCTCCGCGCCGTAATGAATGCCGAGGCCGCCAGTGAACAGCCCATACCCGTAAGCGTTCTGTACAATGTCGTCGGCCGTCATGCCGCCAGCCGTCATCGTGCGCGCCATCAGCTCAGCCCACAGGTTAAGGTCGGCACGGGTATATCCCGCCACCACGGGCTTGCCCGTCGTCCCCGATGACGAATGGATTCTCACCACATCCTTAAGCGGCCTGGCAAACAACCCGAATGGATACGTCTCCCTCAGGTCATGCTTTGTGATGAAGGGAAGCTTTTGAAGGTCCTTGAGGGCCTTGATGTCGGAGGGTTTCAGATGAAGCGAATCCAGTTTATTGCGGAAATAGGGCACGTTTGCATACAGCCGCTTGACCACGCCCTTCAGCCGCTTCAGTTGAAGCGCCTCGAGCTCTTCCCTCGGCATGCATTCGTGCTTTTCATCCCAGATCATCGTCATCACTTCCTTCTTCTTGATAAATTCAATCTCATTCGCGCGCGTCACCCAGTTTCCCAAATACTGTGCGTTTTCCTTTGTAATGGCGCGGAGCCGCTACCGCGATTGTAGAGGCGGTTCGTGAACCGCCTCATGGAAACCGGCCAGATATATCAAACACTTCTCCAGTGTTTCCACGTACGCTCGTGCGAATATGTTGGCGTCCGTCTGTCACGGGACAGCCTCCCACGTCCGTCTTGGGGTAAGACGCGCGTGCCCAGGGATGTCACAAGTGGCGCAAGTATACCATGATGAATAGTGGATGTCAACATGGACGGACATCCAGCGGCATCAACGAGTTCCGGCCAAAATGACCATGCCGGTTGACTCTTCGCCTCTTCCAAGGTATCATGGCTTGACTGTTGATTTCGCTGCAAAATCCGAAAATCCGCTCGTCCTCTCACGAGAGCCATTGCGAGGAATCACGCGAACACGGGATGAAGATGCAATCTCGATACAGCGGCCGGGACCAACTGTACCGGGATTGTTTCGGTCGGAACTACGTTCCTCCCTCGCAATGACGAGGAGTTCTGAGGAAAATCGAATATTGGCCTGTCGCAACGAATCTGTCCGCATCGTCGCATGATCGGGTACAGGCGCACGGCGTGCGCTCTTTAACCGGCAAATATTGAAAGGATCAGATATGAACGAAACGGTCTTCGAGGCGATCCGCCAAAAGGTGAAGGAAGAACCCTATGCGCGCAAGATGGGACTGGAACTCAAGGAGATAGGAGCCGGCTACTCAAAGGTGCAAATGAGATTCACACCCGACATGGCAAATATCCACGGCATGGCCCACGGAGGCGCCGTCTTCTCCCTTATTGACGAGGCGTTCGAGACCGCCTCAAACTCCCACGGCACCGTAGCCGTCGCCCTCAACATGAACATTACATACCTCTCGACGCCCGAGGCGGGCGCCCTGCTCACCTCCGAAGCCAAGGAAATCAATCGCACCGCCCGCACCGCCAACTACTACATCACCGTAAGCGACCAGACCGGCAAACTCCTCGCCATCTGCCAGGCCCTGGTATATCGCAAGAAAGACCCGCTCCACTTCCTCGACAAGGAGACGCGGGCATAACGGCATGAATGGGGGACAACCTCCCGCATGGCGTCCCCTATTTATCAATATTACGGCACGGCTTCGCCGCAACCCCTCAGCCTGCCCTCTCCCAACGGGAGAGGCTTGTTGTAGCGCAGGCCTCCAGCCTGCAATTCCGTCTCCCTCTCCCGAGTGGGAGAGGGTTGGGGTGAGGGAAAAACACTCCCCTATTTGCGTCAATATGGGAATTCCTGCTGCAACGGATAGTAAATGTGACCGTCATAGTAGACCGGCGAACCCGGATAACGACCGCCGTAATAGTAAGGCACAAACTCGCCTTGGTCCGTGTGGATCACCTTGTCGCCAAACCGGACCGAATCAACCTGCATCTTGACCCCGTGCTCACTTCTCTCATAAGGCTTGGCGTGGAACTTGCCCACTACCGTCACATTCTCCCCTGCCTTGCGGGCCTCTTCCACCAGATAGTACGCCTTCACGATCGTCGCGGGATTGAACCCCATCTCATATACCACAATGCCCGCCTTATCCGAGCCAAGGACGAATTGCCACTTCTTGTATTCATCGCCCCGCGGATATGTATTCTCCTCCACAGGAGCGGTTATCTCTATCTTCTTGCCGTCGAACTGACCGGGATTCTGCGTTACCGAGGCGAGGTCCATCTTCATCGGCGCAGCCTTCCACCCAACCAGGCCAAACGACAATAGAAGAATCAACGCATATCTCATATACATCGAGAAAACACCTCTCTCTTCTTCATTTCATCTCATTTAAGTGTAAGAACAAAACGAAAGAGTCGCAAGGCGGGGGGACCCGAGAATGGAACACCATTATGGATATGCACAACTAATTGTTATACACAAGGTTACGTCTCAAGACTGTCATTGGAGGAAGGAACATTCACCGATTACACACCGTCTCAAATGAGGCCCGCTCAAAGCAAGACACGATACCCCCCAGGGTCTCTTCTTCAAGGCTGCCCATGTCCCTGTAAAGAGAGCCCTTCCCTATCTTCTCCCACTTCGTCTTGGCCATCCGATTGTACGGCATCAGGTGGACTGGGCCATCATACCCGACCTCGTTAAGGAAAGCGACCATCCCCTCTATCGAGTCGGCGTCATCATTGAAACCCGGGATGACAGGTACCCTGGGAATAACCCGAGAACTTCCAACGCGACCAAGTATCTTGGAGAAATTGGACACAATCCGCTCATTGGAAACACCCGTAAAGTATTCGTGGTGCTCAGCTCTCACGTGCTTTATGTCATACAGAAACAGGTCCACATGTTCCACAAGCGCTTCTATCAAGTCTTCCCCGAAAAAACCGCATGTCTCAAGCGCGGTATGCAGCCCCCTTTGCTTGATGCCCCCCAGCAGTTCAAGCAGAAATTCCGCCTGCAAGGTCGGCTCGCCGCCCGAAATCGTGACCCCGCCGCCCGACATCTCATAAAACTCCCGGTCGCGCGAGACCTGTTCAACAATTTGCTCCGTCGAGAGTTCCTTGCCTATTCGCTCCATGGCCTCATTGGGACAAGTGTCCGCGCACACCCCGCACACACCGCATGCGGCCCGGTCCCTCACGACCCCCTCATCCGTCAATCGAAGCGCATGCGAGGAGCAGGCCTCGACGCACTTTCCGCACCGCGCACATCGTTCCGCGAAATACGACATCTCCGGATTCGGGCTCTGCGATTCCGGGTTGTGGCACCACGCGCACCGCAGCGGACAGCCCTTCAGAAAAACGCACGCGCGTATCCCCGGTCCGTCATACATCGAATAGTATTGAATGTCGAAGACTATGCCCTTCATGTCCGGCCCGGATGCTCGGTGTTCCCGATATACGTAGGGGCACGGCGCGCCGTGCGCACGCGCCAGAGCAATATAAGCCCGCTCGCCTCACACGCCGACTCTGTGCTCCGAGCGCGAGATGATCTCGTTCTGGATCTCGCGGCCAAGGTCCACAAAATACGTGCTGTAGCCGCCCACCTTCACAATCAAGCTGCGGTAGCTGTCGGGATCCTTCTGCGCGGCGCGCAAAACTTCGGTCGAGGCCACCGTCGGCTGCAACTGCATGCCGCCCATCCTGAAGTACGTCCTGACGAGCGCCACCCATTTACGCCGGGCTTCCTCGCTCTTCCCAATTGCCGATGGATGCAGCCGTATGTTCACCGCGCACCCGAAAATGTGCCTGAAATCGAGCGCCGCCACCGACCTCAGCACCCCGGTCACTCCGCACTTGTCCACATTATAAGGATTGCAGCTTGCCGCGAACGGTGTGGCCGCCTTTCGGCCGTCCGGCGTCGCAATCGAAATCCGCCCGTCATACGTATGCGAGGTCATGCTGTTGACGAACGGCACAAACGGGCCGCCCTTGAAGCTTCGATGCTTGTATGTCTCCTCGAACAGGCGCGTCGTCACCTCGCGCGCGAGCGCGTCCGACTCCGGATTCCCATTGCCCCACTTGCCCTCGACGCCCTTGATCAACCGATGAATCCGCTCATACCCGACAAAATTATGATCGATCGCCTCGAGCAATTCCTTGAATGTGAACTGCTTCTCCTCGAAAATGAGCCGCTTGATCACGTACAGTGAATCCACCACGTTCGCGATGCTGTTCATGAACAGGATGCCGGACAGGTCGTACACCGCTCCGCCCTCCGTCACGTCCCTTCCCTTCTCCAAACACCCCTGCATGAACGCCGACATGTACGGCGCCGGCTGCATCTCACTGAAGAGCCTGTCCCGCAGGTTCGAGCCGTCCGCGATAGCCTTGATGACATGCGCCGCCTGTGCGATGAAGGCGTCAACCAATTGCTCAAACGAACTGAACCTGTCCGGGTCGCCTGTCTTCACGCCCGCATTCCGAATCAGCCCCACCAGCGTCTGTGAATCGCCGTTGCGGAGCGTCATGTCGAGCACCCGGCTCAGCAGAATCGCTGCAAACCCTATGCCGCCCGTCTTCCCCGGCGCCAGCAGGTCCACGCAACCCGTGATCGCGTAATCGCGCGCGTCCTCCTCGCTGAATCCCCGCCGCTTCATCGCCTCGATACAGACCTCATCGTTCATGAGCGATACGCTGGATGTCCCATGATAAAGGACATCCGCTACCTTCATGTAAAGCGATTCCGGCGTGTCCTTGTGAAACCTTACGACGACATTGACCGCGCTCTTCGAGCGCTCCGCCGCCTCAAGAAGGATGTAGGTCAGCTCGTTCGTCGCGTCCGTCCCATCGCGCGTCAGCCCACCAAGCGTGACCGGCGCCGAACCCTCGTACCGCTGATAGAAATCGCCGATGAAATTCGACTCGGGCCTCACGTTCTGTGTCATGATCTTCAGCAGCAACTCCTCGAGCAGCTCTCGGGCCTCCTCGCGCGCGATGCGCCCGGCCTCGACATCTTTCTTATAATATGGATAAAAAATCTGATCAATCCGTCCCGCCGAATGCACGTTGGTGATGTTCGCCAGCTCGGTCGCGACCTTCACCGTCCAGAACGATTGCAGCGCCTCGCGTAAACTCTCCGCCGGATGAAGCGGAACCCTCAAACAATTCTCAAACATGCGCGAGAGCGTCGCCTTCCGTTCCGGATTGCTCTCCTTGTCGAGTTCCTCCTTCACCTTGTCCGCCAATCTCCTGGCGAATATGATCACGCCGTCAAGCGCGATATCCACCGACTCCAGAAAATCGCGCTCCCCCTGCGTCTGGCTGCCGTCGCCATCGATCTTTTCCCGAACCTCCTCCTTCATCCTCAACAGCCCGTCCACGACCGCCCGCTGGTAATCCAGAACCACGTGTCCCTGATACGTCCCCAGCACCGCCCCGGGCGAGAGAAACGTGTACATCTTCGAGGTCGTCGCTGGAAGCGCGGCGGCAAAATCGCGCAAGTCGCCCCCGAACAACCCCGACCGCTCCATCTCGCGCGCGACCACCTCAGCCATCGTCTCGCCTTCCCAGTATGGAAGCACCTCTTTCCGCAATACTTTCTTGTTCTCCGGCTTGATCGCGTACGGATTGATCCTCCGCTCCGGCATCGTCTTCAGCCCGATGCTCGGCATCGCCGCGCCCACCTCCCGCGTGCGCTTCATGTTATTGTAGAATTCGACGGGGCCGTACTTGCGAACCATATAAGAAAGGAAGCGGGCATTCGATTTGATCTGGTGGGCGAGCATCGAGCCTTTGCCAAGCTCGATCCGGAGGACGTTGTTGAATAGGCCGCGCTCGACATCAATCGGCGCCCCGAGGAAGTACTCGGTCCACGCGCCGGCGATCCGGTCGTCGGGGTCCACGCAGTGCGTCATCTTCTCAAACACGTTCTTCATCGCGAGCGCCACGCGAACGCCGAGCGACAGCCCCGATCCCTCCGTCTCGCGCCATGACTCCGTGTAGTACCGCGCCCGCTCTACCGATATCCAGACCGGCTCCTCCATGTACCGCCGGCGCAGCCGCTTGATCCGCTCGCTCGCATCATCCCTGAGTTCCATGGCCCCGCTTCCCGTTCACATCAATATCGTAAGGGTGGCCCTGTGTGGCCGCCCGTCTGCCCCTGCGCCTGCCCTTTTCACGCTCTTCGTGGACGAATCTTTCCCTCTCTCTTTCATCTGTCCTTCAACCAGAAACCAGAAACCGCGCGCCTCGCGCGCATTTCAACAATACTCCGTCCGCTCTATGATATGCTCCTGCACGCGCGGCGACTGCTCCACAAAATACCCGCTGTAACCGGCCACCCGCACCACCAGGTCACGGTATTTCTCCGGCTCTTCGCGCGCGGCCAACAGCGTCTTCCGGTCCACCACCGTGAACTGCATCTGGAACCCGCCGAGCGCAAAATACGTCTTCATCACGTCAATGAACTTGCCGATGCTCTCGTCCTTGAACGTGTCGGGATTGAACTTCATATTAAAAATGCTGCCGTTCTCCATCAGATGGTGGTCCAGCTTGGCGACCGACCTCACCGTCGCCGTCGGCCCCTTCCGGTCGCACCCGCGCGACGGCGCCACTCCCTCCGTCAGCGACTCGAACGCGCACCGCCCGCTCGGCAGCGCACCCACCGCCGCCCCCAATATCATCGCAAGCTCTATCGACCATATCCCCGGATTGTACACGCTGCCCCAATAATCGCGGTGCTTCTTCACTTCCTCGAGAAACACCGTGCACCCCTCGCGCGCAATCTCGTCAACGTAATCGTCGTCGTTCCCATACTTCGGCGCAGCGTTCAACAGCATCTGCCTCAACCGCTCGTTCTCGCCGAAATTGGTCGCCAGCGCGTCCACAAGCTCCGCCATCGAAACCCGCTTCTCCTCGAACACCAGCTTCTTGATCGCGGCGAGCGAATCGCCCACATCGGCCACGCCGATCCCCTCGATACCCGCGAAATAATACTTCGAGCCGCCGTCCGTCAGGTCAAGCCCGCGCTCCATCGCGTTGTCCGTGATCGAAGACATGTACGGTATCGGCCTCAGCCGCTGATGCAGCATCTCAATCGCAGACACCGACTGATTGAATTGCGTCACCGCGAAACGCACCTGCTCGGCATATGCCTTCATGAGTTGTTCGTAGCTCGTGAAAGCCCGCGCGTCGCCGGTCCTGGGTCCGACCTGGTCGTTATATATCGGACAGCGCCCGTTGTGCAGCGCAAGCTCCAGGCACTTCGCCAGATTCACAAACCCGATGCTCGACGGCCCAATCGAGGTGCCCGCCGACCCCATCTCGATGCAGCCGATGTCGGCGTAATTGTGAGCGTCCTTCTCCTCAAATCCCAGCCGCATCAACGCCGGAATCATTACCTCGTCGTTCATTACGCCGGGCTGGCCCTTCCCGGTTCCGATGATCCGCGCACACGCCTCGCGCAGCGCCTCCGGCGAATTCTTGTGAAACCTGACCGCGATGCTCGGATGCCCGAGCCGGTTGTTCGCGTGCGCATGGAGGATCAAATACGTAAGCTCGTTCGTCGTGTCGTTTCCCCGCTCATCTTTGCCGCTCAGCGTGACCGTCACCAGATTCCCCTTCCTCGGATAAAACAGCGCGCCCTGCTGACGCCCGCTGTACAGCCACGAACTCTGCCCGATCCGGATCAGGAAATTCTCGAACAACTCGACCATGTCCTGCCGCGTGAACCGGCCCGCCTCGATGTCCGCCCGATATATCGGATACAGCGCCTGGTCCATCCGCCCCGGACATATGGATATCTCGCACGACTCCATCTGGTTCGCCGTCAACATCAACAGCGTGCATTGTATCGCCTCGTACATGTCCCGCGCCGGATGCTCCGGCACATGACGGCACGCCCGCGCGATCCGCAATAGCTCCTCGCGCCGCTCTTCGTCGGCCTCTTCCCTCGCGCGCGCCTCGGCATAATCGGCGCACCGATGTGCATACGCGAACAAACCTTCAAGCGCGATCGCGACCGCCTTGTAAAACGCGATCTTCTTCGGAGTGATCGCATCCTCGGGATGCCTCTGCAACGCCTCCACCTTCGCGCGCGCCTCATCGCGGATGCTGCCCAATCCGCGATAGATGCCGCGCTCGATGTCCACAATCACATGCCCCACGCCCGCCAGCATGTTGTACGCGAATATCAGCCCGCGCTGGTGCACCAGGTCGTCATTGTGCGGCTTCAAGTAGTTGTAATGCTCCTGCACCGACTTCCCCCGCCAGTACGGCGCGATCTCCTTCAGTTCCGCGACCTCCGCCTCGCTTATCTGCACCGGATTGATGTTGAAATTGCTCGCTTCCTCCCATGCATTCTCGTCCAGATACGCCGATGCAAGCTCGGGATACATCAGTGAGCACAGAATCTTGCCGCCCTGATAGCCCGCGAACAGGTCGCCCTCCGCCAGCACAATCGTAACGTGCTCCATATAATGGCGAAGCGCCTTCGCCAGCCGGATCACCTGCGGCTCGCCCTCGGTCCGCTTGAAGCTCTCCGTGTAATACCGCGCCCGCTCGATGCAGATGCTGAACGGCGTGTTGAAAAACGCATCGCGCCGCTGCCGGTTGCGCTCGCTCGAGGGGCCATCCTGTGCCGCGATATATTTGATGTAATCCGTGTGGCCGTTGCCGAGGCTCGCCTCGAACGCCTCAACAAACCGCGACCGCCGCGTCCCCGTCCCCCGTCCCGTCCTCGCCGTCGTCGTCATGATTCCTCCTCACTCAGCGCCATTCCGTGGCGCAGTCCCACCCTCGGCGGGGATTGCCCGCTCGTCCTGTAGCGCAAGCATCCTGCCTGCTTCGTCTGCGCGTCTTTCAGTTATAGGGGCGGCCCCGTGTGGCCGCCCGACACTTCACGGCGGCTTTGAATCACCACTATTCTTGCCGCCGCTCACCCCATAAAAAATAATCTCGAGCGCTTCCTTGAACAAATCCTCCAGCGTCACGCCCATCACCATTACGTTCTTGCGCTCGGCCAGCATCACGAGTCCGTCCATCATCCCCCACAGCACGTTCGTCGTCTTCCACGTGTCGCGCGGCGTCAGCTCGCCGCGCTCGATCCCCTCCTTGATCACGCCCTCGATCATCTTCAAGAGCGCGATCGCCTTCTCATCCAAGAGCGCCGACATCTCCGTCCGCTCCTTCAGCTTCGTCTCATACATATGGATGAACGCCAGTATCTCGAAGTATTCCGTGTGCTCCTTGTAGAAACGGAAATATGCGTGCGCGACCGCCGACAGCCGCGCCAGCGCGCTCATGCCCGGCCACGAGATCGCCTGCCGCGCCATCCGATGAAATATGTCGATCCCGTCGGCGTACAGCGTCATGTAGATTTCCTCTTTGCTCTTGAAGTAGAGGTAGAACGCGCCTGTGCTGACGCCCGCCCGCTCCGTGATCATCTCGATCGTCGTGTCGCGATACCCCCGCTCGAAAAAAAGCTCCTTCGCGGCATCCAAGAGCCGCCTTCTGCGTAACTCCTTATCCTCAATCGTCCTCGCCCGTGTGCTCATGTATATCTATTCCTCGAACTTGCTGCTAGGCGCGAATTCATTTGCACAAATCGACCCGCCGACTCTTCACGCCACTCAAGGCCCCAGGCGGATTCCGTTTTGCTTACCTTTTCCCCGTTTACCCTCTTCCCCTT
>CAZEBC010000039.1:20765-24866 GCA_964510165.1 uncultured bacterium | reverse complement strand
TAGTGCTTCTGTGACTAAGAAACTTATTTCATCACCGAACAGCATCGTCAAAATTCACGCTTGACATTTTCAAGACTCAGGCGTAAAATACCGCCCGACATACAAGGCAGCGGGTGTTCCCTCAGAGGGAATCCCAGGGAAGACGGTGCAAGCCCGTCGCGGCCCCGCCGCTGTGAACGGGGACGAACGCCGCTTCAGCCACTGTCCCAGTCGGACGGGAAGGCGCGGCAAGTAGGACGATCCGTGAGCCAGAAGACCTGCCCGATGCCGGCTTCACAATGATTCTCCGCGGGGAGAATGTGAAGGTTTTCACGGTTTCCCCCAATTCTCCCGTGTGAGAATTGGGGCTTTTTGTTGGACCTGCCAAGGTCCTTTTCAACCCCGCCGTACGGACGTAGGGAAAGCGGTGCGAGTCCGCTTCTGCCCGGCAACTGTGATCGGCGCGAAACCCGCACAACGCCACTGTCCCCTCGACACTCTCGGGATGGGAAGGCGCGGGGAGTAGGAAAAGCCGTCAGTCAGGAAATCTTGCCGTCCGGCCACATAGCTCTTCCCTTGCCAGGGAAAGGAGGAGTCGCATGAGAGCTATCTTCATCATCTGTACCGCCGTTCTGTTGTCGTTCCAGCCCGCAGTCCTCGCGCAGGATGAGCCGGAAACTCGGCCGCCCGACTGGACCACCGTTGCCGAAGCGTCTTCGGACACCGTCGCGGGCGAAACAGAAACCCTCGAGCCGGTCGTCGTCACCGCCACCAAGATCGAGACTCCCATCAGCGAGCTCGGCGTTTCCGCTTCCGTCATCACGGAACAGGATATCGAGCGGCAGGGCACGAGTGAAGTGCTCGAAGTGTTGCGCAACGTGCCCGGCGTCAGCATCCTTCAAGACGGCCCGCCCGGCAGCAACACCCACATCTTCTTGCGAGGCGGCGAATCAAACTACACGATGATCATGATTGACGGCGTCAAGCTGAACGATGACGGCGGCCTGTTCGACCTCTCGCATCTCACGACCGACAATATCGAACGCATCGAGGTGATTCGCGGCCCGCAGAGCGCGCTGTACGGCGCAGACGCCATGACCGGCGTGGTCAACATAATCACCAGGCGCGGCGAGGGCCCCCCGCAGGTCACCGCATCGGCCGAGGCGGGCACGCACGAGACGTTCCGCGGAAAAGTCGGGCTGTCGGGCTCGACTGAACAGATGAGCTACTCTTTCGCGGGCAGCCTGTTCGACACCGCCAACCTGTCTCGAATCAAGAACGACCGCTATGAGAACACGTGGCTGTCGGGCCGTGTCGGCTTCGACCTGAGCGACGCCACGACGCTCACGTTTATCACGTCCCTTCAGAACTCGGAAACCGGCAACCCCGGCCCGACCGACGTGCTCCCCGAGGACGGCGACGACAGGCTTGAAAACCGGCAGCTCGCCTTCACCGTCCTCTTCGACCAGTATCTGCGCGAGTGGTGGCAGCACGTGTTCCAATTCTCCTATTTCGACAACGAATTCCAGAACACCGACCCGTCCATCACGACCGTGATCGATTTCATCACCGAATTCGAGACCAACATCGACCGCGAAACCCTCAATTACCAGCACAACTTCTACATACTCGACAATTACATCCTGAGTTTGGGCGGCGAGTGGCAGCAGGAGAACGGCGACATCTTCTCCGAGTCCGACTTTGGCTTCGGACCGTCCACCACCGAAATCGATGAGACCCGCCTCAACCGCGCGCTGTTCGCCCAGGTGAGCGCCGACTTCTGGGAGCGCCTGAATATTGTCGCGGGCGCGCGTTACGACGACAACTCCAGCTTCGGCACGGAGGTCAACCCGCGCGTCGCCGCCGGCTACCTCGTCAAGGAGACCGATACGCGCCTCAAGGCGAGCTATGGCGAGGGCATCAAGAATCCCAGTTTCTTTGAGCTGTTCGACCCGTTCTTCGGGAATCCGAATCTCGAGGCGGAACAGAGCGAAAGTTGGGAGGTCGGCGTGGAGCAGAAATTTGCTGTCATGGATGCTCCGGTCGTCCTCGGCGCGACATACTTCGACCAGGACTTCACGGACCTCATCCAGTTCGTAGGTTCATCCATCCAGAACTTCGGAGAGGCGGTCGCTCGAGGAATCGAGGCCGAACTGAAGATCGCCCTCCCGCACAACGTCTCGCTCGCAAGCGCATACACGTACTTGCTCGAGGCCGAGTTCAAGAGCGGCTCCCTCGAGGGTAGCGACCTGCTGCGCCGGCCCAAGCATCTGGCCGCACTCACGCTGAATTATCAGAGGGAAAAGCTCAATGTCAACCTGAACGCCACCTACACCGGCGAACGGTCGGACATTGATCCGGTCACGTTCGCCCCTCGCGCTGAGGCCGACGATTTCACGAAAATGGACCTCGCGCTTTCATACGACCTGACCGACAACGTTCAACTGATTGGCCTCGTCGAGAACCTGCTCGACGAGCACATCGAACAGACGCTCGGGTTCGAGAGCAGGGGCATCAGCTTCCTCGGCGGTGTCAGGGGTGTGTTCTAATCCGGACGGAATTTGATAGAATATTGGGCGGAAAGTTGGGGCGAACCTCATGTTCGCCCCACGCCCCTGCAATGACGGCGTAGACTCTGTAGCGCAGGCATCTTGCCTGCCCTTGCGACGTGCGAAATGTCATAGGACGCCTGTCCCGATCGGGCGGGAGAAGCCTGTGCTCTACACCAAACTGCGGAGTAAGACAAGACACAATGCTCACATTCTTTTTCAAGGGCGGGCCGGTCATGTACCCGCTGCTGCTGTGTTCGCTCGCAGCCCTCACGGTCATCATCGAACGCCTGATCTTCTGGACGCGTGAGAGGGGAACTCGCGACCAGAAGCTGGTCGACGGGGTCCTCGAGTATGCCGAGAAAAACGATTATATCGAGGCCTCGCGCCTGGGAAGCGGCTCGAAGGATTATGTGGCGCGCATCCTCGTATGCGGGATCGTCCACAGGAATTTCTCGCTCAAGAGCGCGCTCGAGATGGCCGCCGCCGTCGAGATCAAGCGAATGCGGCGATTCATGAACGTGCTCGACACCCTGGTGACGCTCTCACCGCTGCTCGGCATCCTCGGAACGGTCACCGGCATCATCCGCTCGTTCGAGGCGATCGGCGCATCAGGCGCGCAAAACCCCATCGCCGTTTCCGGCGGCATCGCTGAGGCGCTCATCACCACGGCGACCGGCCTGCTCATTGCGATTCCATCGCTTGCGTTCCTGAACTACTTCAACTCGAAGATCGAGGACGCCGTCCATGAGATCGAGACCTACAGCACCAGTCTCGAGATAGTCCACGATCGGAACAAGGCTGACAATGGACCTGAGCGATAAACTGCCGAACAAGCGCGCACGGATCGAGATCGTGCCGCTCATTGATTGCATGTTCCTGCTGCTCGTGTTCTTCGTCTACTCGATGATGACGCTCACCCAGCCGCGCGGTATCCCGGTCAAGCTGCCTCCCGCGCGCGCCTCGACCGCCATGGAGGAAGAATTTCTTTCGATTTCGATAACCGGGAAAGACGAAGTATATCTCGATAAGGACAGGGTCGCGCTCGACCATCTGCCCGCGCGCCTGGCCGCCGCGCGGTCGGCAAATCCATTGATTCGGGTTTCCATCAAGGGCGATGCCGGCGCGCGCCACGGCACGGTGGTCAAGGTGCTCGACATCCTGCGAACGCTCTCGATCGAGCGAGTCGCGATCCAGACCGCGCCGGCCGACACCGACAATCTGGTTGAACAATGAAGGACAAGACGCTCCTGCTCTCGGGATGCATCGCGGTGTTCCTGCACGGGCTCGTGCTGCTCTTCGACTTCGGATGGCAGGCAGCGACTCCCGCTACTGCCGCCGCTTCGATTGAGGTGACGCTCATTGCGCCCTCTGCGCAGGCGAGCGTAGCCAGGACGCTCGGTCCGCCCGAACCGGCCGCTCCCAAACCTGTGGAACGCCCAGTTTCTGTTTCCTTGCCAAAACCTGCGCCGCCCGAACCGACATCTGAGCCGGTTCCGCCGGAGCCGACGCCCGAACCAATACCCGCTCCTCCGCCGCTTCAATCGCCGATGCCGGAATACACCGTTCCTGA
>CAZEBC010000039.1:12744-20665 GCA_964510165.1 uncultured bacterium | reverse complement strand
GAACGCTGTCGCAAGGGCGCCGGAGACCGTCATCGAGGCGGGAAGCGAATCCGGTGGACTGGCTCAACCGCTTGAAGGAGGCGGCGCATTTCACAATGAAGCAGGCGATGGCGGACTTGCATCGGATGTTACCGCTCCGGTAGGATATGCGTATAATCCCAAGCCGGTCTACCCGAGGTCTGCGCGGCGGCGCGGATGGGAAGGCATGGTCGTGTTGCTGGTCGAGGTGTTCTCCGATGGCCGTATAGGCCGGATCGAGATCGAATCGTCTTCCGGCCACACATTGTTGGACGAGGCCGCCGTCAACGCGGTCAAGAGATGGCGGTTCGAACCCGCCACCCGAAACGGACAACCCGTGCCCACGCGGGCGAGAATCCCGGTCGAGTTTTCACTCAGAGAATAGAAAATGAACGAGCGCGAGCGGTTCCTGAAAACGATGCGGTTCGAGGAGCCCGACCGCGTGCCGTATTTCGAGCAGTACATCCGCGAGGACACGATCGAGCGCTGGCACAAAGAGGGTCTGCCGCCCGGCGTCGATATCGAGGAATATTTCAACCTCGACCATCGCGATGTGATACCGCTCAAGCTGTCGTATCGCGAAATAGATAAGCGGTTCGATTATCCGATCGAGAACGAGCGCGACCTTGAACGATTTCGCAAATTCCTCGAAAGCGCCCGCAAACGCGCATATCCGCGCAACTGGAAGTCGCTCGTCAAGCAGTATCGAAACCGCGATTATCCGGTCGGAATCGGCGCGTGGGAGTCTGGCATACTGCTGTTTTTGGGCGTAATCGATTGGCCGACGTTCGAGCGCGCGTGTTACCTCTTTTGCGACAACCCGGCTCTGGTCAAAGCCGTCATGGAGACGGCGGCCGATTTCCTCATACGAGGGATCGAGCCAGCGCTGAACGAGATGGACATCGATTTCGCGTATTTCTCCGAACCGATAGCGGGCAGCAACGGGCCGGTCATTTCACCGCAAATGTTCCGTGAGTTCGTCATTCCGCATTACAAGAAGATGGCGGCGTTTCTGAAAGAGCACGGGGTAGACATCATCATCCTGAGGTCGTACGGCAATATCGAGGCGCTCCTGCCAGACATGGTGGACGCCGGCGTGAACGGCCTGTGGCTGACCGAGACCGTGCCCTCGAATATGGACTACTTGTCAATCAGAAAAGAATACGGAAAGAGGCTGGCGCTCATCGGCGGCATCGACTCGAACGTGCTGATGCGCGACGAGGAAGCGATCAAGGAGGAACTCTACCGCAAAGTCCCGCCCCTGCTCGAGACGGGCGGCTACATCCCCACCATCGACAACCGCGCCCGCGCGCACATCCCGTTCAAAAGCTTCGTCTACTACCGCAGACTCCTTGAAGAACTTTGCGCTAAGTAAGATACGTCAGGGGTTTGACAGAATGAGAATGGAACCGCTATCAGGAAGATTCGGCGAAGGATAGACAGTGAAAGGGGTGAGCGATGGGGAACAGGTTGATGAGCGGATTCTGGCGATACATGCTCTCGATACCTCCGTCCTTGTGGGAAAAGCAAATCTACAAGCATACGAAGAAAACGAGGGCCGAACTTGGCTTCATGACCGCCGAGCATCGGGCGGTCCATCATTGCATCGTCAGAGAGCTTCCGAGAGTCGGCGAGCCGATATCGCCCCAGTTCATCGCGGACAAACTTTCCATTTCGAGTGACCGCGTGCAGGCGATATTTGACGATCTCGAGAAGCACATGACGTTCATCTGCAGAGACAACGAAGGCATGGCCGTGTGGGCGTATCCGGTGACCGTGGAAAAAACGCCGCACCGGCTCACGTTCAGCACGGGCGAACAGATATACGCGGCCTGAGCGGTCGACGCGTTTGCGACGCCCTTCGTGCAAGGGCGCTTACGAGGAGAAAGGCTGTCGGTCGAGGTCAGTTCGCAATGCGCGCATTGCTCGCGGCCGATGCATATCACGATTGACAGCGAGCTGAACTATCAGGTTCGCGAAAAAGGCTGCGAGCCGATCGTCTTTGTGCCTGATGTTGACTTCTCGAAGATTGAAGAGAAGTGCATCATCCATGCGTTCTGAAGGGAGAGTGTGTTCTTCTGGTCAGAAGAACATGCGCGCGAATATCGCAGGAAACGGCATAGAATACGAGGCGTGTATTTCACGGCGAAACAAACTGTATTCGTGACGCGGGTAATGCAGAGCGAGCTTTTCGGGTTTGAGCGCGAGAGATGAGGACTGTCGGCAGGTCTGATTAGTGCGAATGAATTCGCATCCACCTAATGTGCCGCGGATGTGACGCAAAGACCGCTTCGCGAGGGCATGTCAAGGACGACTCCGTCGATGTGGGCGTCACCGCTTTCTTTGCCCATGAGATGAAGGAAAGTGGGAAGGACGTCAATGGTGCGCGAGTACGGGAGGACTCCCTTGCCAAGGCCCGGGCCGGAGACGGCGAACACGGTGCGCATCTCGTCCGTGCAGAGGCTGCCGTGTTTGGCCCACACGCGTGAGTTGAAGGTGTGGGGGCCGGAGGGAATGACGATAATTGAACCCGAGCGTTCGAGTTCCATAATTTGCGAAATCTGGACGGGAGCGTCGGGATATGCGGATTGCGCGGTTGCCCGGAGCCATTCACGCTCGTCGTGATAGCCCGATGACACGAGAGGAGCGACGGCCGGGTCTGATGTATAACCGAGCGGGTCTTCTCCTTCGATGACCTCGTACGCGAGTTCGGCTGGGCTGGTGTCGTCGAACCTGGCGTTAATGAGAGAAGAACCTGAGCGGCTGATTATGCGCGTGAGATGCGGCTCGCCGGGCAGCCTCTCGTTTTCGCGGACGAAGAAGAAATCAACGTTCTCGATCGAGTGTATGAAATCCACGATGTTGATCCGATCTTTCTCGCCGAGCGGGTAATCGAGGAGGTCGCGATAGTAGACTTCATGCTTCCATGATTCGGCACTGACGCCGCCACCCTTTGTCAGAAATATGCTGACCGCCCCGCCGCCAGCGCTTCCGACGACGCAGTTGCGGCCGACAATCGAGCCGCTGCCCACCAGGATCGAGCCGACGTGCAATAGTCCGCCAAGCCCGGCCTTCGCGATCAATTCATGTGAGACCACCTCAACCTTGAAGCCTCTCTCGGCCCATATTCGATCCATGGGAACGTACTTCGGAATGGCCTTGATCTGCCCGTGGTCGGAAAGCAGCATGAAGAATGTGTCCTCGTAAAGGCCCGCCCTTTGATAGACCTTCACGAGCCTGCCGAATTGCGTATCCGCCGCGATGAGCGACTGGCGGACGTCGAGACTGTCGGCCCCGTCCTCATGCCCGAAGTGGTCAGGCGCCCATTCGTAGTACAGAACCGCGTGCGGAACCTGCCGGCGGAGTTCGCGCTCCGTTTCCGAAAACGAGCCGACCGCATGCTGGAACACGCTGGAATGGCTGAACGGGTTTATGAGTGAGATGATATTGGCCTCGCGCGCGGGGTTGAAGAACGAGAGCAGCTTGTCCGGCCTCACGAGCATGTCGGGGCCGATGGTGTGCCGCCGCTCGACGGCCTTCGAGACATAATCAAGGTCCCGACACTCCCGAAACGGGTCTAGGAACGAGACCTCGATATCCCTGTGCCAGTCGGCGCCAATGTTGACCGGCAGCCCCAAACAGAGCGTCCGCGAGTCAGGGAAGTAATCGAACATTAAGTGGACATTTTTCTGTACGTCCGCCTGATACTCGCCGATGATGGTGCTGAGGTAGTTCTTGTATGCGGCGCGTTCGCGGTTGACCCAGAAGAAGGTGGGCACTCTGTGGGTGGACGGATAGCATCCGCTGAACAGGCTGGCCATTGCGGGAAACGTGAGCGGTGGGAAGACGGTGATGTGATTGGCGGAGTGAACGCCGCGCTCGTAGATGTGTGCGCGGAAATTCGGCAGTTCGCCTGCTGCGAGCATTTCCTCAAAGGGACCGTTCGGGATGCCGTCAATCACGAAGATGAGCGCGTGGTTTTGGCGCTCCCCAGAAGCTTGCGACCAGGCCGGGACGGATGCGAGACAAAGGAAAACGAGAACCAAGATAGCGGCGAAAAAGCGTCGCGATTGTTGTTCAGCGGCTTTCTTGCGGGCATGCCGCACCCCGGCAATCCCTCGAATATGCAGAATGGCTCCTTTGTCAAATGATTCTCGGATCCAACTATAGCAACATTCGATCGTGGCGGAAAGAAGGAAGTGCGGCGCGTTGGCGGCGCGGTCTTATTTCGAAAGGCTGATTGGGCAGGCCTTCTGGCATTCGAAACAGCAATAGAAGAGGCCGAGGCTCAGCGCCTGGTAGTAGTTCCAGAAGTCGGTGCTCTTAATGAATTTCTTCCAGTCCTCTTGCGAGCCTTCCGTCGTGAGGTCCGCCAGCCGCTTGATGAGGTTGGACAGCCCATAGGGGAAGTTGTTGCGGGTGCACGCGACAACGTCGGTCTTGCCGTCCTGCGAGATTGCCGAGACAGGGCACGCCTGCACGCATGCCATGCAGTTGTCGCAGGGAGAGTCGGCAAGGGGGTTGTCGGGCTGGAGAGGCGCGTCGGTGACGACTCCGCCGAGCCTCAGGCGCGCGCCGAATCGCGGGCTTATGAGCAACCGGTTGAGACCGAGCTTTCCGAGACCTGCCGCCTCGGCGGCGTGGCGAAGTGAAACGGGTCCGATGAGTCCTTTGGTTTCCCTGCTCATCTCGATGGGGAGATGCGGCGGGATTGTGGAGGCGCGATGGCCTGCCTTTTCCAGTTCGCGGGCGAGCTTGAGGGCAACCCGGTTGAGTTCATCGTAGATTATCATGAGGTGCTGCGACTGGACGACCTCGCTCGGGCTTTCGATGGCGCCGTCACCCATCCAGATGCCGAACGCGACTATGGATTGCGCCCCTTGGACCAGGATGTCGAGGTTGGCCTTTGGCTCGATCTTCGCGTAATTCGCCCGTTTTGCTATTCCGACGCAATCGACGTCGAGCGAGAGGGCAAGGCTCTTGATTTCATCTGCACGCATAGTGTGGTTAGGCGCAGGGTTATGAGGCCAGGGACGGCAGGCGCCTTCGTTCGCCTTGCCTGCGTTCGGCGACGCGGCGCTGCATGCCGAGATAATTCCGGGCCGATTCGATGTCTTTTCTGCGATCTTCCCTGCGGCGCTCTCCTCGTCGTCGGTCTTCCATGACGCCCCTCCTCGCTTTGACCGGTAGACGCACTTTAGCTAGCCAGCTCAATTATAATCTCAAGGTAAATCGTTACAAAATTTCACGAGAGGCCCCTACAGTTCCTTGGCCTTCTCGACGAGTTTCTTGCCGCTCATCCGGAGCATGGTGCGCTCGATGCCGGCGAATCGGACGACGCCCTCTCGGTTGATGATGAAGACCGACGGGATGGCGACGCCGCCTCGCTCCTTGGGGTTATAGACGCCGTATTGCTTGATGACGGCCCGGTCGGTGTCGCTGAGCATGACGAATGGGACACGGTTCTTGTCTACATACTTCCGGAGCTTTTCAACCGGGTCGGCGCTGACGGTGGCAAGTTCGACGCCGGCCTGCGCGAGTTCGGCGTATCTGTTTCTCAGCCCCTTCAACTGAAGGAGGCAGAACATTCACCACACTCCGCGGAAGAACAATAGGACCAGTTTTCCTTTTGCCGCGAGGTCGGTCAGGTTGCGCTGGGCACCCGTGGCGTCGGGCAGTTGAAAAGCGGGGGCCTTGTCTCCGACTGAGGGCGGTGTGTTCATGCGAGCCTCCTTTGTTTGTGCGCGAAACAAAATATATATGAATTGGCGAGGATAGTCAAGAGTCGGCGCATGTTGTCAAGCAAGCAAGCCGTATGCTATATTGTGAAAGCTTCGCAAACCATCATTTTGACTGGGGTTCCGAAAACCAGGCGGTCATTCAATGGCATACGAGGGACTGAGAGACTTCATCGCGGCGCTCGACCGAGCGGGCGAACTGAAGCGGATTCGCGCGCGGGTGTCGTGTGAGCTTGAGATAACCGAGGTCGTGGACCGTGTCTCAAAAGCGGTCGGGCCGGCGCTTCTTTTCGAGAATGTGGAAGGATATCGCGTGCCCGTCCTCATCAATGCGTTTGGTTCATATAAGAGGATGGCGATGGCGCTCGGCGTCGAGGACGTGAACGATATCGGGCGCGAAATCGAGGAGATTCTTCATCTTCCGCTGCCGGTGAGCATCGTGGACAAGCTGAAGATGATCCCGAAGATAGCGCAGTTCGCCAAGTTTCCGCCGAAGACGGTGTCTCGCGCTCCGTGTCAGGAAGTGATGCTCGATTCACCCTCGCTCTCCTCTCTGCCCATCCTGAAATGCTGGCCTCAGGATGGCGGCAGGTTCATCACACTGCCGATGGTGTTCACCAAGAGCCTTTCGAGCGGGTTGCGCAATTGCGGCATGTACCGGCTCCACGTGTACGACGACCGCACGACGGGCATGCACTGGCATCTGCACCATGATGGCGCGCGCCATTTCCGGGAATACAAGGCGGCAGGCAAGCGGATGGAGGTGGCCGTTGCGCTCGGGGGCGACCCGGCAATTACGTATGCGGCCACCGCGCCGATGCCGCCCGACATTGACGAAATGCTGTTCGCCGGTTTTCTGAGAAAGACGCCGGTCGAGATGGTCAAGTGCAAGACGATTGACATGGAAGTTCCGGCCTGCGCCGAGGTGGTGCTTGAGGGATACGTCGAGCCGGATGAGGAGCGAGTGGAGGGTCCGTTCGGCGACCATACCGGCTATTACTCGCTTGCCGATGTGTATCCGGTCTTCCACATTCAATGCGTCACGCACCGCAAGGAGCCGGTGTATCCGGCGACGATCGTTGGCAAGCCGCCGATGGAAGACTGCTACATGGGCAAGGCGACCGAACGCATATTCCTGCCGCTGATCAAGACGCAGATACCGGAGTTGGTGGATATGAATCTGCCTCTGTTCGGCGTGTTCCATAATTATGCGTTTGTCTCGATCGACAAGCGGTATCCGTATCAGGCCAAGAAAGCGATGCACGCGATCTGGGGATTGGGCCAGATGATGTTCACGAAGATCATCGTGGTGGTCGATAAGGGCGTCAACGTGCAGAATGTTGATGAGGTGCTCTGGCGCGTCGGGAACAATGTGGATCCGCGACGCGATATTACTATCGTTGACGGCCCGCTCGACGTGCTCGACCACGCTTCGCCGCTGCCGCGCGCGGGGTCGAAGATTGGGATCGACGCCACCAAGAAATGGCCGGAGGAAGGCCACACGCGCGAGTGGCCCGACGAGATCACGATGGCGCAGGATATCATCGAGCTTGTGAACCGGCGCTGGCGTGAGTATGGGTTTGAGCGATGAAAGACGGGGCGAAAATACGCTCGATGTTCGCCTCGATCTCGCGGCGCTACGACCTGCTGAATCACCTGCTCAGCCTCAACCGGGACAAGCGCTGGCGGGCGAGAGCGGTACAGTTGAGCGGCGTCGGTCCCGGCGGCAGGGTGCTCGATGTGTGCACCGGAACAGCGGACTTGGCGCTTGCTTATTCCGAGTGTGTCGGGCGAGATGGCCTCGTGATTGGGGCCGATTTTTGCCCCGAGATGTTGGAGATCGGGAAGCGCAAGGTCGAGTCGCTCAACGGCGCGGGCGGCGACCGGGGGAAAACGGCTCTGATGGTCGCCGATACGCTCAGCGTCCCGTTTCCGAACGATACGTTCGATGTGGTCTCGGTCGCGTTCGGCATACGAAACGTGTCGGACTATCGGGCCGGGATTACCGAGATGGCCCGCGTGGCAAAGCCGGGCGGCCGCGTGGTGATCCTCGAGTTCAGCCTGCCCGAGAACAGACTGTTCGGAACGCTCTACAGGTTCTATTTCACACGCGCGCTGCCGGTAATCGGAAGAGTCGTATCTGGCGCGCGGAACGACGCCTATTC